>JASHPM010000118.1 GCA_030038115.1 Acidobacteriaceae bacterium
TTGGCGATGGAGATCGCGATCATGACGGGCACGCGGCGTTCCGCGATCAGGTTATCGAGGGCTGTGAAGAGGCTGGTATCAGGCCCGTCGGCTCCGACGATGAAGGGAGCCTCGGCGCCGGGAACATATTGTTTGGGGACATAGACGGCGACGACGCGGGTCCACGGATGGGGATGGCTGGTGGTGAGGATGAGCCGCTCGGGATGGTCAGGATCGGGCGTGCCGAAGGTGCCGGGGTCGCGCGCGATGCCAGGGTAGTACCTGCTGCCGGCGGAGGTGAGGGTGAGGGTGGTGACGGTCCCCTGTGGAATGGCAGGGTTGACGGTCATTTCCGGAGCGGGCGTGTGCGTAGGGCCGAGGATGAAGTTGCCGTCCTTGTTGTCAAGTGGGACGGCGCCGTCGGGGAGTTCAGTGGCGCGGACGTAGCCGGGGGTGTGGGGATCGCGGGTGGGGTAGGTGGGACGAGGCTGTTGGGCCTGGGCAGTGAGGGTGAGCGCGGTGAGGAGGATGGTTGCGACGCGGAAACGGCGGCTGCGGCGGGTCATGCGTTGTCCGCCAGGCATTCATCGAGGTGGGTGAGAACTTTCGGCCAGGCTTCCTCGTGGCGTTTCATCGAGAGCTCGTCGGGGAAACCAGCGTGGGTGAGACGGAGCAGGGCGCCGGAGCCAGAGGGTTGCAACTCAACGGTGACGACGGTCTCGACGCCGCTGGTAGCGGCGGTGACCCAGGTGAGTTGGAGATGGCGGCCGGGATCGAGGCGGAGGAAGCGGCCGTAGTGGGGATGACGCGCGCCCTCGAAATGAGTTTCGAAGAAGAACGGAGAGTCGAGGGCGGCGCTCATGAGAAGGGTGCCGGGGGCGGCGAACCAGAGGTCGAACTGCTGGGTCCACGCGCGATAGAGGGCGGAGGGCGGAGCGAGCATGGTTCGTTCGCAGGTGAGATGGAACGGGCGTTGGGTAAGGTCGGGCGGAGGAGGGATGGTCATCGGGAAGGCCTCCATTGCTGAGTGAGACATGCGTGGCTCCTGAGTCTGCATGATAGTCGAGGGGAGTGGGCAGAGGACGCAGGGGAGCTGCGCGAGGATTCTCTCACGGCGAGAGTGGGCGATGGGCGAGGAGGAGCTGGTCGATGGCGTCGTAGCCGGTGGGGAGCCTGATGCCGTGGGTGGTTGCGCCGGCGGCGAGCAGGGCGGCGACGGAGTCGGGCTGACGGCGGTTTTTCCAGTAGGAATCGATGCAGGCTTTGACGGCAAGCTGGAGCGGGGTGCGGCCGCGGGCGTCGGTGACATGGACGTTGGCGCCGCGGGCGATGAGCTCGCGGACAACGTCGTGAAAGGCACGCCAGGCGGCGACGTGGAGGGCGGTGGAGTTGCGGGCGTTGTCGAAGTACGCGTCGCCCTCGGGCCAGAGAGCATCGATGGGAATGCCGAGGTCGAGGAGGGTGCGAACGCCGTCCAGGTTCTCTGCTCCGGCGAAGCGAGCGAGGAGGGAGCCGCCAATTTGTAACAGATGTGATTGCAATTCGGGGTCGGCGGCGATGAGGGTCCGGGCGCGGGGCAGATCGGCGAGGGCGCAGGCGGTTACGAGGACGTCGAGGTCCGGCGTGGGGCCGTCGTAGCTGGGGGCGAAACCGCGGGTCTCGAGGGCGCGGAGGATGTCGCCGCGTCCGTGATACGCGGCCATCTGGAAGGCATTGCGGTGGTTGTCAGTGTTGCGGAGATACGGGTCGGCGCCGTGATCGAGGAACATCTCGATCATGATGAGCGAGTTGTCGCGGCGAATGGAGTGCTGGAGAGGAGTGTGGCTCCACTGGGTCATGTAGTTGGGGTTGGCGCCGCCGTCGAGGGCGAGGAGAAGACCTTTCTGGTCGTGCCAGTCGGCTTTGCGGGCGGCGAGCCAGGCGAGCGAGCGCTCGTTGCAGCGGCCGGAGTCGATGAGAATCTGCACGACGGTGTTGTCGTACGTTTCGGGAGCGTGATAGCAGGTTTCTTCGTCGTTGGGATCGGCGCCGCGTTCGAGCAGGAGCCGGGTGAGGCCGGGATGTTTGGCGAGGCCGGCGGCGGCGTAGAGGACGGATTCCAGGACGGGGCGCGGAGGATCGTCGATGTACTCGGTCCAGCCAGTGCTGGCGCTGGCGCCGGCGTCGAGAAGCAGTCGGGCGCAGGCGACGAAGGCGCCGGAGCGCGATGAATCGAGGCGGAGATAGCGAGAGAAGCAGAGGTAGGTGAGGGGGTCCCAGTTGTAAGGACCGCCGGTGGCGGTGGCGAGGGCGGGATCGCGCGCGAGGAAGGCGCGGAGGGTGGCCTCGTCGGCGAGCACGGCGGCGGTGCAGATGCCGGCGGTGGAAACGTGCGGGTATCGGGCGAGGATGAGGTTGGCCTGATCGAGGTTGCCGGACCCGTGCCAGCCATGCCGCTCGACGGAGGCAAATTCGATGAAAAGGGAAACCGGGTCGCGGAGATCGGCGGGCGTGGATGGATCCTCGAGAGCGCGGAGGGTCTCAAGGGTTTCAAGGTGGGCGGCAAATTTGGGCCAGGAGGGGAAGGCGTGGGCGCGGGCGAGAACCAGCTGCGCATCGGCCAGGGTGATGGCAGGGATCTGGTCAGAAAACTGTTCCGGGGCGAGTTTGTGGAAGCGAGGATGCCAGCGGCGGAGGGCGTCGAGCGCGTCGAGATTATGGGCGCTGATAGCGCGGAGGAGTTCTTTGGCCTGTTTTTTGTATTGTTCGAGGGACGGATGGGCGGGAAGTTCGGGCATACGAAGCTCCTTTCAAACGGACCGCTAAAAGCGGGGGCCTCGGGGGTCCGCACCTGAGAGGCTGAAAGAAGATTCGCCAGATTGTGGAGTACGTAAGGTGGGCACGGCCCTTTCCGCGGACTGGATGCGCCCTTCGCGCTTGCTCCAGGGTAAGGGAGGGGGGGAGATCCGTCAAGAGTCCAGGGATTAGAGTTTAGGGTTTAGCTGGGAGCTGGGAGCTGGGAGCTGGACGCGGAAAGCGGAGGTCCAATGGGGAACACGAACACGGGGAAGTTCACGCGCGTGGAGGCGGGGCTGGAGCCGGTGCTGGAGGAGTTGCGGCGGAGGGAGCCCATTTTTCACACGAAGGAATTTGGGATGACAGCGGTGGAGCGGGAGCGTGTGGTGGCGCCGGAGTACTGGGAGGTGGGAGCGTCGGGGCGGCGGTACAGCCGGGAGTTCATTGTGCGCGGGCTTGAAGAGACGCCGCCGGTGGATGCGGCGAGTGCGGGGTGGAGATGTTGGGACTTTGGGTTGCGGCGGATGGGGCAGGAGACGTATCTGCTGACGTATACGCTGGCTCAGGGGGAGCGGGTGACGCGGCGCGCGACGGTTTGGGAGGAGACGCCGGCAGGATGGCGGATTCTCTACCATCAGGGGACGATTGTGACGGGGGAAGACGATACGCGCCCAGCGTGATGTTACGCGGGAGAATTCGCGAAGCAACCTGGTTTCAAGAGACACGACGGCGGGCGGCGTAGCGGCGGGGCGCCTATATTTCCAGGATGACGGGCATGATGAGGGGGCGGCGGGAAGTGTTTTTCTGAATGTAGCGTTTGAGGTCGATGCGAATTTTTTCCTTGATGACGCCGTAGTCGGCTTTTTCTTCGTCGCTGGAGGAATCAAGGGTTTGGGTGACGACCGCGCGCGCGCCTTCCATGAGGCCGGGCTCGGCGCCGACAAAGCCGCGCGATACGAGCTCGGGCTGACGCTCGACTTTGCCGCTTAATTTATTGATGGTGAGGATGGGGAGGACGAAGCCATCTTCGGAGAGATGGCGGCGATCACGGATGACGAGGTCTTCAACGACGTCGGTGGCGGAGCCGGAGTCGATGCAAACACGGCCGGCGGTGACTTTGCCGTTTTTGCGGGCATCGTTGCGGTCGAGCTCGAGGATTTCGCCGTTTTCGAGGGTGAGGGCAAGGTCGACGACGCCGAGGCGCTGCGCGACTTCGGCGTGCTTTCTGAGATGGCGGTAGTCGCCGTGGATGGGGACGAAGAATTTCGGCCGGAGGAGGTTGATCATGAGCCGCTGTTCCTCCTGGCTGGCGTGGCCGCTGACGTGGATGAGCCCGTGGGAGCCGTCGTCGAAGATGACGTCGGCGTCGCGGCGGCAGAGGTGGTCGATGACGCGGAA
>JASHPM010000119.1 GCA_030038115.1 Acidobacteriaceae bacterium
CCGGCATTGCCACCCAGCGCCCCGATCTGCGGGCGAAATTCCGCGGCAAGCCCGAGCACCTGGTCCGCTTCTTCGAAGGCCTGGCCGGCGAAATTCGCGCCTTGCTCGCCGAACTGGGGTTGCCGTCGCTGGATGCGGCGATTGGCCGCACCGATCTGCTCGAACAAACGCGTTTCGACGGCTGCCTCGATTTGAGGCCGATGCTGGGTGCTGCCCCGGACGGCGGCAAAGCGGGCGCGACCCACTGGCAGAGACGGCGCAATCTCCGTCCGGAGGATCACGCCCCCATCGACGATGCGTGGGTCGAGCCGGCTGTCGCGGCCTGGAAAGCCGGAGAGCCGTTCCTGGTCGACGCGTTGATTGCCAACGAGGATCGGACTTTCGGAGCGAGACTGGCTGGCGAACTGGCGATGCTGCAGTGCGCCGGAATGACGTCGGATTCGACGCTGACCTTCCGCCTTACGGGCGAAGCCGGCCAGTCGTTTGGAGCCTTTGCCGTTCCCGGAATGCAGCTCATTCTGAAGGGCCTCGCCAACGATTTTGTGGGTAAGAGCCTCTCCGGTGGGGAGATCATTCTTCGCGGGCTGGGCCGTGCGGCGCTCCAGCCGGAGCTGCACACCATCCTCGGCAACGTTGCCCTTTACGGTGCGACCAGCGGAGCGCTTTTTGCCGCTGGCTGCGCGGGCGAGCGCTTTGCCGTCCGGAATTCCGGCGCGCTGGCCGTGGTCGAAGGGGTCGGTGACCATGGCTGCGAGTACATGACCGGCGGCCTTGTGGCTGTACTGGGTACGACAGGAACCAACTTCGGCGCCGGCATGACGGGCGGCGAGGCCTGGGTCTTCGATGAAGAAGGATTCTTCCTCTCGCGGCAGCGCTATCACCCCGGCTTCCTCACGCCGGAGCCCTGGGACACACTGGATTCCGAGGCAAAGGAAAGCATCCTCGGCCTCGTCCAGCTCCATGCGGAGAAGACCGCCAGCACCCGTGCTTACTGGCTCATGTCGAAGTGGGAGGAAATGGCTCTGCGGTTTGTTCGGCTCACCCCGAAACCGCAGGCGTAAAGAAGCGGAACACCGCCAGTAACGGGCACAACTTTTCGCCCCTGCCAGGCGTCCCTCAAGTGGATGTATCCTTTTGGTAACCCGCGTCATCAAAAGACGGGTTTGACACTCCCGCCCATGCTGCATTCATCTCCCTTTTCACGCCGCCACTTTCCCGGACTCGTTCCTGGACTTCTCCTTGCCGGACTGACGCTGGTCCAGGGGTGTGGGCGGTTCGTTCCTCACCAGCCGCATGAATACGTCTACGTGTGGGCGCGCGGTACGTATCTGCGCGACCGCGTAGCCGCGGTCAGCAACCGCGTGGCCGAGGTCGTCAACGGGCAGCGACTGCAGGTGGTGGAGCACGGCCGCCGATTCCTGAAAGTGAAGACCGATAAGGGCGAGGTGGGCTGGATCGAGGATCACGGCGTGATCGACCAGCAGGTTTACGACAAATTCACAGCGCTGGAAAAAGACAACGCCGGCGATCCGGTCGTTGCGACCGCAGTTCTCCGCGACGACTACTGGCTGCGCGATGCACCGGGACGGTCCTCGGACCGTTTTTACCTGTTGCCCGAAAACGACAAGCTCCAGTTGCTGATGCGCGCTTCCGTGCCCAAGCCGGACGTCCCGCAGGCGCTTCCGGTGCCCCTTGAAAAACCGGTAGCGCGCGCGAAGAATACCGGCCCCCAGCAGCAACCGCCGTCCAATCTTGAGGACTATTGGCTGATACGGGACACCAGCGGTCGCGTCGGATGGGTGCGCGCCCGCACGCTCGACGAGGACGTACCAGACGCAATCGCCGGCCTGGCTGAGGGCCAGAAAATTGTCGGCGCTTACGTTCTGCGCAGGGTGGCCGATCCCGGCGCGAATGTTCCCGGCAATCTGGTCCCCGAATATCTTGCCGTGCTTGCGCCGTGGAGGGACGGTCTTCCGTACGACTTCGATCAGGTGCGGGTTTTCACCTGGAACGTGAAGAAGCACCACTACGAGACGGCCTTCCATGAACGCAACCTCGCTGGATACCTGCCCGTATCGGTAACCGAGGCTGCTCCCGGCAATCAGGACACGCCCACGTTTTCCTTCCGTGTCGCAACCGGCGATCAGGTCGCCCTCGATCCGCAGACAGGCATGGTCAAGCCGGGCGAAACAGTGATCGAGAGCTTCCGCATGGATGGAGTCGTGGTCCATCGTGTTGGAAATCAGCCGCCGCGGGCGACGATCGCCGCCGGAACCTCGGAACATCGCGAGAAACCTCACCGGAAACAGCGCGGATAGGCCTCTCGGCAGTTTTGAGACACGGCGCTCCCGTTCATGATCCGGTGCCCACACCGCCGGGCCGTGCCCCTTTACTGCCTTTCCCGGGCCAAACCCGCCAAAGTTGCGAAAACCCTCCGTAAACCCGTATCTTGAAAGCACGCCTTGACGGTGGGTGCGGCGCCACAATTTCGGCTTCGCTGC
>JASHPM010000120.1 GCA_030038115.1 Acidobacteriaceae bacterium
TTCGCTGCCTTCAATCCCTTCGCCAACGTGTATCTGTCACGCGAGCTGCATGTTCCGCTGTCGCGGATCGGTCTGATCTTCTCCATTGCGCAGCTGGTGCAGCTGATCGCGGGATTGCTGCTGCCGCTGATCGTTCGCGCCCTGGGGATGGTAAATGGCATTGTAGCCACGCAGCTGGCCACGGCCCTGGCTCTGGCGCTGCTGGCAACGGCTCATCATGAGGGGTTGGCCGTCGTTATCTACCTGACCTTCTCCGCCGCTCAATGGATGAGCTCGCCTGGACTCTACAACCTGCTGATGAATGAAACACCGGAAGCCGAGCGCAGCACCGCCGCGGGCATGACGATGTTTTCGAATGCGCTGGCCAGCTCCGCGACCACCGCCGGCGCGGGAATCCTGGTCACCCGCTTCGGCTATTCGCCGGTGTTGCTGGGCATCGCAGGATTCGCCATGACTATCGCGCTGCTGTGCCGGATTCTGATGGCGCCACGGCCCGAGAGCGGGCCGGCTCAGCCCCAAATTGCCACTGGCGCTGTTACGGATTAAAGAAGTGCAGCAGCACCCGCTCGTCGTGCTCGCTGAGATTGGCGCGCACTCGCATGTGGCGCAGGATCGTGCCCGAAATTCGCGGCGAGAACCCGTCCGGAGGCGTGTGGCAGCGCGCGCAATTCTGCGCGAAAACCCGCTCGCCCTCGTCCTCCGCCTGCGCGCTTTTCGGTGACTGGTACTGTTTGATCCGCGGCTGCGCTGTGGCTGAAGGCTCCGATTGGGTGGGATTCGGCGGCGTCGAGACAGCCGCGGCGCCCATGGCTGCGAGCATCAGCAGGCCTGGAATGAGATGCTTTGCGCGAACGGTCATTTTCCCCTCCATGCGGGAAACAGAAAGCGATAGACAATCCCGGTTTCCCAGATGTTTTCGTTGCCCGACGAAGAGAACTGACGGGAATAGCTGGTCAGGATCCTGGTATTGTGCGGCAGGTTGTAATCGAGGCCGAGGTCGGCGCGCTGCGTGTTCACGAGCGGCAGGCCATCGCTCACGATGGTGTCGCGGCGAAACGTCTGTTGCATACGGAAGAGCGGTTCAAATCGTCCGAGGAAGCTGTCGGGGCCGCCAAACGCGCTGGCGCGGTAGTCGGCTTCGATCCAGTAGCCCTGCGCATGATGTCCGCGCGCAAATTCCGAGCGGAGGCGGAAGTTTGTATCCTTCGGCTCCCACCAGACGTGTGCCCCATAAAAATTCTCCTGAGTATCCTGCAAAGACCGGTCGTAGGAAAGGCCGGCTTCAAGGCGCTGGTCAGGAAGATAGAGACTCGAGCGTCCGCCAAAGGAGCGTTCGGCATTGAACTGAGAATTTCCACTCCGCGCCGAAAACCACGTCGTGTAATCGATGGAGTACTTGCGTCGCGCAATCGCGTTTCCACGCAATTCGCCACCCAGACCGATGCCGGTGGAAAGAAGACCCAGGCTTTGGATAAGAGGTCCATCCTCGAAATTGCCGATCCATATCGGCGAGAGCCGTTCGTTATAGGTGCCAAAGGGGAGCAGATAACTTCCCGCAACCACGGTGAGGTGGGAAGAACCTACATAATCTCCCTGCAAATAACTCAACCCGATGAAATGCGAGTGATCGTATCCTGATTGGCTGGGCGAGTACGTCTCCAGCAGCGCAGCTCGCGATTCTACAAGCAGGTGCTGGCCCAATGGCACCGCGGCGAGCGGCTCGAGGATGGGGTAATAGGTGGTGTTGCCCCCCGGTGTGTTCGTGAAGAATCCGACACCGCCGGAGAGCAGGGGCGTATCCTGCGCATTCGCGCGAGGCGTGGAAACCTGCGCGACGAGTCCGGCGACAATCAGACTTAGTATCCGCAGGAACCTGGCGCGGTGGCAGCTGAAGTAATGGAGCAGCATAGTCGGAAGTTATCGGGTCCGGCTGGTGAAGGTGTCGTGGCAGCGTCTGTAGTTTGTCAAAGCATTGTCACCGTAAGTGGTGCTGGAATTCAGCTGGTTTCCACGCCATCGTGCGGCTGTTCCAAACCGTGACAATCCGATTGCAGCAATGTGACAAGGGAGCAGCGGCTCGTCGCTACATTCAGAACCAGCCGGACAGGCATTGAACCGGCTGCTACACCGGCCAACGGAGAAAAATGTGCCACAACCTGCGCCGCTGGAACTCTCCATCGATTGGGAATCTGCGCAGGCCGGGAAGTGCACTCACTCGGTGCCCGACGGCTCTCAGCCCTTCCCCACACTCGTCCAGGCTCTGCACAGCAATCTGCTATGCCGTCCGCTGAACTCACGATGCAGGATTCGAGAAGCGTTACTGCTGATCTTTTGCGATCCGATTCCACGGGAATCCCGCCGCCTGTGGCTGCTCACCGGCCGTCAGTGGTCGCAGGCCCTGTATTGGCTCGACGTCAGCGGCCTGGCTCTGTATTTTCTTGACCGGGTGGTCGAGTGCGGTTTGGAGGACATGGTTCCCCCGCGCGTGCTCGCACGCCTGCGCCAGAATCTCAGCGACAACACTGACCGGACTTCTGAGATGATCGCCGAATCGAACGCCATCCAGCGCAGCTTTCAGGACGCAGGCATCTCCTGGGTCACGCTGAAGGGCTTTTCCCTTTGGCCAGTCTCCGTGCCCAGACTGGAGCTGCGATCGCAGCTGGACCTCGATTTCCTCGTCGCCGAAAACCACGCGCGGCGAGCTCGCCGTATCGTCGAAGCCCGAGGATACCGGCTCCACGCGATCAGCGGCAGAAGCTGGGAGCTCAAGACTGGCGAAATGCCCCGGGCCTCGCTTAAAGACCTTTACCGGACCACACCCCATCGCAGTCTGGAGTTGCACATTGAACCGGCTTCTGCACAACGCTCGCTCCTTGAAAAGACCGAGTGGCTCTGCCTGCGCGGCGTCTCGATTCCCGTCCTCGCGCCCGAAAATCTGTTCCTGGGCCAGGGGCTGCATCTCTTCAAACATCTCTGCAGCGAATCCTCGCGTGCATCGCACATGCTCGAATTTCGCCGGCATGTGATGGCTCGCAGCCAGGATGCCGACTTCTGGAATCGTCTGCGCAGCCTCGCCGAAGCCGATCCGCGCGCCCCCCATGCACTGGGCGTCGCGACGCAGTGGATCACGCGTGTCATGGGCAGCTTCGCTCCCGAGGCCTTCACCAGCTGGACGGTGGATCGTTTGCCTTCACCGGTGCGATTGTGGATCGAAGTGTATGGGCGCCGGATCGTGTTTTCTGGTTTTCCAGGAACCAAGCTATATCTGCTCCTTCAACAGGAACTAACCCGGGCAGGTGCTCCGGCTGGTGCCCGGTCTGCACGACAGGCGCTCGTGCCGCGCAAGCTGCCGCCCCCGATCGCACCTGCCACACTCGACGAATCGCTGCGGACATGGATCTGCAGGCACTGGAGGCAATTTCGCTTCGTGCTCTCCAGGCTGCGCTTTCACGTGGTTGAGGACCTCCGCTATTGTTACGAATCGTATCGCTGGAAACGGCTCCGGAAGCGCGTTGGAGCCTGATTGCCATTCATTGCTGCCCCGCGCTGCGCCTCTCAATCAGCCCCTGAAATCCCGCGCCTGAACGCCGTTCCGATATATGACAAAGCGATAACAATTGACTGACAGTGGCGCGCCCCGAGACCGCTACGGTGACAATTAATGCGGCTCCTGGTGAAGCAACACCTTCCCAACGCTGTGTGCGGCATACTGGACTATGCTGCGTATCCCGTCGGCATGCTGCTCGTCGCGCCGGTTATTCTGCGGCACCTCGGCATTGACCGATACGGCGTGTGGGC
>JASHPM010000121.1 GCA_030038115.1 Acidobacteriaceae bacterium
CTATCCGCTGCTCAACCAGTTCCTCATTGATCCCGCCAAGCCCATTCGCATTCAGGTAGCGAACGGGCACGTGACACTCTATGGGACGGTCGATACGCAGGCGGAGAAAAATGCCGCCGGCATCCAGGCGAATACGGTTCCGGGTGTTTTCAGCGTGACCAACGAGCTGCAGGTCGCGGGCGCGACGCCGGAGAAGCCGACGAAGTAAACCGGACCAGAGGGGTGGCCTGCCAACCGGGCGGCCCCGTCAGCCGTTACACTGAAATGGATCTCGTCGCGCGACGAGATCCATTTTTCTTTATGCCGCTTTTCCGCAGCATCTGCGTGACGCTGGAGATGATCAAGTGGGAGCATTCCGTGTTTGCGCTTCCTTTTGCGCTGACCGGAGCCATGCTCGCTGCGCATGGGTGGCCGCCGGGCACGAAGCTGGCATGGATTGTGGTGTGCATGATCAGCGCACGCTCGGCGGCGATGGCCTTCAATCGCTGGGTCGATGCCGATCTGGACGCGGCGAATCCTCGAACGCGGCTGCGGGCGATTCCGGCGGGGCTGCTCACCCGAAGATTCGCCGCCGGGTTCACGATCCTGATGGCGGCGGTTTTCCTGGTGGGGGCGTGGAGGTTGAACCGGCTGACGCTGATTCTGGCGCCGGTAGTGCTGGCGGTGTTGTTCCTCTACTCTTTTACGAAACGTTTCACGCGGTGGTCGCATCTTTTTCTGGGGCTGGCGCTCGGCATCGCGCCCTCGGGAGCATGGATCGCGATTCGCGGATCGCTCGACCCGCGCATCGTTGTGCTCACGGTTGCGGTGCTGTTCTGGGTCGCCGGTTTCGATGTGCTCTACGCATGCCAGGATGAAGTGCACGACCGGACTTCAGGACTGCTCAGCGTTCCTGCCACGCTGGGGCTTGCACCGGCGTTCTGGATTGCGCGTATCATGCACGTCCTCATGCTGGGTCTGCTTCTCTGGCTGGCCGTGTTGTTTCACCTGGGGCCGATCGCCGGAGTCGGCATCGTTGCCGTTGCCGCACTGCTGCTGTGGGAGCACCTGATTGTTTCGCCGCGCGATCTGACCCGCCTGAACGCCGCGTTCTTCACGATGAACGGCGTGATCGCGGTGATCTTCTTCGTTTTTGTCGCTGCCGATCTGCTGATCCGCCGTCACGCGTAAGCGAGCTGCGTGCGCCGCCGCATCCAGCACGCAGCCAGCAGGATCACAGTGAGCGCCAGATACAATGCCGGTCGGCTGCTCGATGCAACCGTGCCAGTGAAGTCCCCGCCGCGCAGGTGGTGCGCCGCACCTGTGTACCACCAGACGGTGTAGAGCGCCTCAAAGAATTTGCTGCCGCCACTCAGCACGCCCAGCGCCAGGGCGAGGCTGGGGATGAAGCACACCGCAACGGCGAATCCTGCAAGACCGTGCAGATCGCGCGCCACCAGAAGGCGGATGGCCAGTCCCCCACCGGTCGCCAGCGTGACCAGAACTCCGGCAACCCAGACCGCCGGCAATTGGCGCTGCAATGCCCGGGGCGCGGAGAAGATGAGCGAGCTGGTTGCGTAGCGCGCCTCGCGGCTGCCCATCTGCGACCAGACCAGGATGGGCCAGATCCACGCTGCGAGAATCACGCCTCCGCTCGATGCCGGCAGCGGAGCGGCGAGGCAGCCGATGAACAGACCCCCGGCAACCGCGTACCACCACCAGCGGTGTCCCTGGAGCATCAGGCGAAGCTCGGCCGCGACGACGGAGATGAATCGGTTTTTCGCGCTGGCGGGCGACAAAGGGGTCAATCGGCCGGCCCATGGATCGCTGCGCACCAGCTCCTTTGCGGCGGCCAGTCCTTCCACCGGTGGTCGCTCGGGCGCCTCTTCTCGCCTGCGTACGAAACGTTCGCGTGCCGGATCAAAGCGGTGGAAGAACACCGAGGCCAGCAGCGCGGCGGCAATGGCGTAAGCGAACCAGGTGAAGCGCGCGGCCACCTGCACGCTGTCCCATCGGACGCCGGTCCAGAGGAAGCGGTGCTGCGGCGGGCGTCCACCAATGCTGAGAGAGAAGTTGTTGTGGAAGTTGGGATCGACCTGCAGGATGGTAGTCCGCATCTGCACCATCATGGTCGGCAGACCACTGAAGTCGTGGAAGTAGTCGGCATTTGTGGGCAAGCCGCCGCGTGTGGCCTCCGGGCCGATTCCCGCGACCAGCAAACCGGTCCAGAGGAAGAACCAGATCACGTTGCCCACGCCGCCACGCAGCACGGGCAGCGTTTCAAAGAGAACCGCGAGCGCGGCCACGAAAGCCATCGACGGCAGCGCGTAGAGCAGCAGGGGAGAAAGCAGCGTCCACAGGTGGAGAGTGCGGTCTTCTGCGCGGATGAGCTGCATGCACAGCGCGGCCACGGCCATTACGAACACCATGGACGCGAGCACCGCGAAGTTGCCGAGGGATTTGGCCAGCGTATAGAAGCCCTTGCTCATCGGCGTGGCGGCGAGAATCTGGCCGACGCGCGTCGTCTCATCGCGCAGGATCGAGCCCTTGACGATGTAAAAGCCGACCAGGGTGAGAAATGAGCTGGTGACCACGCCCATGAGCGCGCCGACCCACGCCGAGTTGTAGACGCCGCGAAAGTCGTCGAGCTGCATCACGATATTGCCGGCAAAGGTCTGGTAACCCAGGAAAACAGCAAACGCCAGCGTGACAAGGAAACTGGTGCGGCGCACACGCGTGAGGAAGTCGGCCTTCACCAAATGCCACAGAACGCGGCCGCGCTTCATGCGACCGCACCTGCGCGATAGACAGAGAGCGAGTCGAGGTACGCATCCTCAAGCGTCGGAGAAACCGGTTGCGCGCCGGCTGGTGGCTCGTCGGTCAGCACGCGCACGTGCACGCCGTCACTGCGCCGCATGGTGTTGCTCACGCGGTAGCACTGTTTCACGGCGTTGAGATCGGCGCTGGGAATCACCCACTCCCAAACGCGGCCCTCCACTCTGCGCAACAGCCCCTCGGGCGCGGCATGCGCCACCAGGGCGCCGTTGGAGATGAGCGCGATGTCGGTAGCCGTAGCCTCCACATCGGAGACGATGTGCGTGGAGAGGATGACTATGCGCTCGCCGGAGAGCTCGGAAAGCAGGTTGCGGAAGCGCACGCGCTCCTCGGGGTCCAGTCCCGCCGTGGGCTCGTCCACGATTAACAGCTGCGGGTCGTTGAGCAGAGCCTGGGCGATGCCGACCCGCTGTTTCATTCCACCGGAGAAGCCGCCCAGGGGACGTCCGCGCACGTCGGCGAGATTCACGAGATTCAGGAGCTGGTCGATGCGTCGTCGCGCAGCCGTCGCGTCCAGTCCTTTGACCGCGGCCAGATACTCCAGAAACTCCTGGGTGCTGAGGTTCGGATAGACGCCAAAATCCTGAGGCAGGTAGCCGAGCACGGTGCGCAGCGCATTCGGGTTGGACGCAAGGTCCGTGCCGTTCCACCTCACGCGGCCTTCAGTAGCGCGCGTGATCGTCGCCAGAATGCTCATCAGCGTCGTCTTGCCCGCGCCGTTAGGACCGAGCAGGCCGAGGACGCCAGGCTTCAACTCCAGGCTGAAACGGCGCAGCGCCCACACTTTGCCGCGATAACACTTGCCAACGTTGTCGATGGTTAGTTTCAACCGGGGAACCTCATCGAAGTGCTGAGGCCGGGTACGAAAAATCGCTCGCCCTGGTTCCCGGATTCGTTGGCTATTCACAGAGCGCGGTCCGCGCGGAATCCGAATCAGAGCACGCGAACCAGGCCGTTCAGGATCGCGATGGTGGCGTGCAGAGTCTTTTTGTCCTGCGGGGGGAGGATCGCGATCTGGCTGGCCAGGGACTGGATGCGGCGACGCCGTGCCTCAAGGAGCACGCGCTTGCCCTTCATGGTTGCAGAAAGATGAATCGTGCGGCGATCGATCGCGCTGGCGCATTTCTTCACCAGGCCCTTCGCCTCGAGCGCGTTCACGATGCGGGTCATGGTGGGTGGGCGCACCCGCTCCGCGTCAGCCAGATGGCCGAGGGTGATGGGCCCGGCGAAAACGATGACGGAGAGAGCGGACAAGCGAGGGGAATTCAGGCCCGAGCCTGCATCGGCCTGTCGCAGCTGGCGCAGCAGATGGATAGCGGCAGAGTGCAGAGACGCGGCGATGTCCTCGGGATTGGTTGGTCTCTCGGTTGACATGTCTCCCGGGCTTCATGATATATCGTTAGCTAAGCTAATGGAAGAGAATATAGCCATGGAAAAAACAATAGAAGCAGTTCATCTGGACGAAATCATGCAGGTTGCGCTGACGGTGAGCAATCTTGAAGAGGCGAAGGCGTTCTATCGGGATGTGCTGGGCATGCGGTTTCTGTTCGATGCGGGCACGATGTCCTTCTTTCAGTGCGGGACGTTGCGTTTGCTGATCGGTACGGGAGATCCCGCGGCCGCGGTGCCGACGGCGCCTGGCGGAGGGACGATCCTATATTTCCGTGTCAGCGACCTCGCGGTGGTGCATGCCGCGCTCAAAGAACGGGGTGTGGCATTCACACAGGAACCCCACCTGGTGGCGCGGATGAAAAGCCACGATCTGTGGCTGGCGTTCCTGAGGGACCCGGCAGGAAATACGCTGGGGCTGATGTCGGAATTGCCCAGGACTGAGGGCAGGGAGAATTAGTCCGCGGATTAAATGGCTGAGTCGAGCAGCAGCTTGGCGCATCGTTTGGCGTAGGCAGGAGGAGATGGTATGCCGGAAACTGGGAATGGGATCGTAAGCCGGCGCAGTCAGCACACTGTGGATGAGACCGTGGAGCGGCTCAGGACCCTGCTGGCAGCGAAAAACGTGAGGCTGTTCGCGTTGGTGGATCACAGCGGCGAGGCGGAAAAGGCCGGGCTGAAGATGCCTCCAACCAGGCTGCTGATTTTCGGAAGCCCGGTTGCGGGGACGCCGTTAATGCTGGCGGCTCCCAGCATCGCCATCGATCTGCCCCTGAAGATTCTGGTGTGGGAAGACGGCGAGGGGCAGGCCTGGCTCTCCTGGAACAGCCCCGAGTACCTGCAGCATCGGCACGGCGTGCCCGAAGCGCTGATGAAAAACCTCGACGTGGTGGAGGGGCTCGCAACGAAAGCAGCGGGAGATTAGTTGTGCAGGGAGCGCGAATGCTCCTTCCCAACGGCTCTGCTATGAATCGCGAGCCAGGACGACGATGAGGATCAGTCCGCCGAGCATGACGGCTTCCTCGACGTCGGTGGAGACGCGGTGGAGGCGGTCGAAATCGACGTGGCGGGGGTCGGATTTAGGGACACTGTCGATGGCGCCGCCGGCGGCGATGCGGTCCGCCTCCATGCGCGGGATAATGTGATACTGCGACCAGGCAGTGCAGGCAAGCATGAAGAGGGTTACGACGACGCCGATAATCAGGGTGCTGCGGCGGAACTGGCGCGCGGCGTAGCCGACAGCGAGGAAGAGGATGAGGACGCACCCCGCGACCAGGCCTTCATGATGCAAAACGCCGAGGCATTTAGCGACGATGGTGCCGGCCGCGTGCGTGTCGGCAATCGTGCTGAACGATGCCCAGGCCGCGATGGGGAAGAACAGGAGCCCGCCCAGCCAGACGATAAGGGCCAGCCAGACGATGCTGCGGAGAAATGTTTTCATAGCGCCAACAGCGTACAGGGTTCAACGCGGAAGCGTACAGAGCGCGACGCGCCAGGCCGCCAGTGGCGATCCGGAAATCGAGGAAGTATAGTGCGGCTATGAACAGGAATGGGGTTGCTCTGTTTGTGCTGGTGACGGTTTCATTTTGCCCGGGGATGGCGCGGCAGGCGACCGCGCAGACGCTGCTGGTCGCCAATCAGGGAGACCGCACGGTGAGTCTGATCGATCCATCGACTGGGGAGCAGACGGACATCATCGACGAGGACGTGCCTGGCGAGTGGGGGCATGAGATTGTGGCTTCGCCGGACGGGCGCACCGCGTACTTGCCGATTTACGGCAATTCCGGCGTGGGCCGGCCGGGGATTGACGGACAGAAGCTGCTGGTGATCGACCTGGGGTTGCAGCAGGTGAGGGGCGTGATCAACTTCGGGCATGGCGTGCGGCCGCATCAACCGGTGTTGGACGCTGCGCGCGGGCTGCTCTATGTAACCACAGAGCTTGACGATGCCATTACGGTGATCGACCCGCAGTCGCTGCAGATTGTCGGCAAGGTACCGACCGGCGCGAAGGAGTCGCATATGCTGGCGCTGTCGCATGACGGCAAGCTCGGCTACACGGCGAACGTCGGGCCGGGCACGGTTTCCGTGCTGGATATGGTCGGACGAAACACGGTCACCGTGATTCCGGTCGCTAGCGAAGTGCAGCGGATTGCGATCTCGCGCGACGACCAGCTGGTGTTCACGTCAGATCAGACGCAGCCGCGCCTGGCGGTGATCGATACGGCCGCGAAACAGGTGAAGACCTGGGTTGCACTGCCGGGGCTGGGATATGGCGCAGCCGCGACTCCGGACGGGAAATGGCTGTTGGTGGCGATTCCATCAAAGGATGAGGTTGCGGTGGTCGATCTGGGCGCAATGCAGGTGGCGCGCACCGTCAGCGTGGCGAAGGACCCGCAGGAGATCCTGATTCGGCCCGACGGTCAGGTCGCATATGTGTCGTGCTCGGGGACCGGGCAGGTTGCGGTGATCGATCTGGCGCAGTGGAAGACCGAGAAGCTGTTCGACGCAGGCAAAGGTGCGGATGGGCTGGGGTGGGCCCCGCGGCTGCAGCGGCCGGCGATGGGCGTTCGGCGTTCAAAAACGCTCGTGAGCAAGTCCGCCGATTTCAGCGGTTCCGCGGCGCCGATCCGGAATGAAGTCTACGGGAAAACACCAGGGAAATAGCGTTCCGGATCACTGATCTCGCTCGGGAACGCTGTCATCAACGCTGCGGCGCGCCGTAGACGCTGGGCCGGCCGATGAGGCGTTCGATGCGCTTCGCGATCGGAGGGTGCGTCGAGAACAGATTCGCGAAGTCGCCGCGGCTGAGCAGCGGCTGCACGATGAACAGATGCGCGGTGGTTGGCGACCCTGGCATGGGCAGGCGCTTCGAGTAGGCGTCCAGCTTCTCCAATGCGCTGGCCAGAGCGTAGGGATTGCCGGTAATGTGCGCACCGGTGGCGTCGGCTTCGTATTCGCGTGTGCGCGAAATCCAGAGCTGAATCAGCATGGCCGCAATGGGCGCGAGGATCAGCATGAAGAGTGCGCTGATTCCGCCGCCGCGGCGATCGCGCCCGCCGCCAAAGCCGCCGAAGATTTCCGCCCACCACGTCATGCGCGCCAGCAGCACGATGGCGCCGGCGATGGTGGCTGCGATGGAACTGGTGAGGATGTCGCGGTTGCGCACGTGGCCCAGTTCGTGGGCCAGGACGCCTTCCAGTTCGTCGTCGTTCAGCAGCTGCAGGATGCCGTGGGTGACGGCGACCGAAGCGTGCTTCGGATTACGGCCAGTCGCGAACGCATTGGGCGCGTCAGTAGGGATGACGTAAATCTTCGGCATGGGAAGGCCCAGGCGCTGGGTCATGCGCTCGACCACCTCGTAGGCGCGGGGCAACTGCTCGCGGGTGACGGGCTGGGCCCGGTACATGCTCAGGGCCAGCTTGTCGGAATAGAAATAGCTGAAGAAGTTCATCGCCGCGGCGATGACGAAGGCGAAGATCATGCCGTTCTCGCCCCAGTGGCTGCCAATGAGAACCAGAAGCAAAGTCAGGGCGGTCAGCAGGAATGCGGTTTTTAGGGTGTTCATCGATTGCCTCCTCTTTGAGGCATCTGACCCTATTTTTTCATAAAGCGAAGGGGCGGACCCTGGAAGCATAGGGAGGTGCGGACATGGCTTTGCGGCTGAGACGACTTTCCCGGCAGGAGACAGCCGAACACCTAAGGTTCCGCGTCCCTCTTAGATGCCATACATTCCCACTAAAGTGCTATGAATTTCTGGATGAGGAGCTCCGAAACTGCGTTGTATCTCTCGATATCCGAAGCGTTAAATAGTTATTACAGGGTTATATAGCAGCTGTGTCTTGATCTGCGGTATAAAAGACTATTTATCAATACCTTACAGTCGCATAACCGCTCAGTACTATCAGTGCCTGGCAGGGGCGAGCGGCGGGCCTCCCAAGTTGGCCAGATAATTGCCTTAAGGGGGCTATCCCTCAACGATTGGTCTCTTCCCGCAGGGGTCTGGAACAAAACTGGAATTCCGGACAGGAAAATCGATATTTCAACTACGAGGACCGAAAGTCATGAAAAAGCTGCATTTCTGGCACCGGCTTGCTGTCGCAGTCAGTCTGATCGCCGCGCTCGGCACCGCATATGCGGCTGACGTCAACGGCCACATCAAAGGAACCGTCACCGATCCGTCGAATGCGGTTGTGGCGGGCGTGCACATTACGGCGACGAATGTCGCCACCGGCGTGAAGTACAACACCGTTTCCGGGTCAGACGGCGTTTATCTCCTGGAAGCCCTGCCGATCGGAACGTATTCCATCACCGCCACGGCCCCGGGATTCAAGACGTATACGGCCACCGGCATCGTCCTGACCATCGACCAGGAATACGAAGCGAACATCCACCTGACCGTCGGTTCCACGAATGAAGTCGTGCAGGTGAATGCGGCTGCGGTCGAGGTGGACACGACCGATATGCAGCTGAGCAACGTCATCAACTCCGAGCAGATGGAAGAGCTGCCGCTGATCGGCCGCACCTTTACGGGGCTGGAGCTGACGTTACCCGGTGTGCAGATGTCGAGCGACCGCTTCGCCGGCGCCTATTCGGTGAGCGGTGCACAGACGCAGCAGTCCGAATATCTGATCAATGGCGCCGACACCAATGACATTGCGCTGAACACCCTGGCCATTGCGCCGAACCTCGATGCCATCGATCAGTTCAACCTGATCGACGGTCCGCTCAACGCGGAGTACGACCGCAACTCGGGCGGTATCGTCAGCGCCAGTATTAAGTCCGGTTCCAATCACATCCACGGCGATGCGTTTGAGTTTTACCGCGACACGTTCCTGAACACGGCGAATTTCTTCTTCCACAACGTGGCCACCGGAGCTCCCGAGGTCACCCGGTATCACCAGAACATCCCTGGCGCCACGGTGGGAGGCCCGATCCTGAAGGACAAGCTGTTCTTCTTCTTCGGCTATCAGGGAACGCGGGAGATTACCCCGCAGAGCGGCGGCAATGTTGACGTCCTGTCGAACGCCGAACGTGGGGGCAATTTCTCAGTCGACGCCGGAACGGCGGGGGCAAATCCGGGCACAACCGGCACCTGGGGCAACTTTACGGCGACGCCGATTCCGTCCACCATCGTGATCCCGGGCTGCGCAGGCGACACGTGGGCGCAGTGCGCCTACTCCAATGGCGGCGTGTTCCCGACCTCGGCGTTCAACACGGTCGCTAATAACCTGATGACGAAGTACCTTCCCCAGGCGAACAACGGGACGTACGGTTATACCTTCAACCCCGTGGAGCCGGAGAGCATCAACCAGTACATCGGGCGCATCGATTACTCTCTCAACCCGCAGAACCAGTTCTACGGACTGTTCATCATCAACAAGGAGTCCGATACCGAGACGATACCGTTCACAGGCGCCACGGTTCCCGGCTTCGGCGAAGTTGATTCCGAAGACATCACGCAGGAAACGTTCGACTACGTTCACCAGTTCAGCCCGACGCTCCTGAATGACCTTTCCGCACATTACACGCGCTTCAACTTCCAGGCGGTCTTTCCGCAAACCCCGGCGGCTCCATCGAGCCTCGGCTTCGACATCAGTCCGGAGAACACATCGGGCGAGGGCGCGCCGGCAGTCAGCGTGAGCGGTCAGAACACGGTCGGTTTCGAACTGGGCTTCAGCACCAACGGACCGCAGCCCCGCATCGATCAGGCCATTCAGCTGGACGATTCAGTTTCCAAGGTCATCGGCCGTCACGCTCTCAAGTTCGGGTATGAAGGGGAGCGCTTCAACGTTTCCAATCCCTTCTCGGCAGAAAACAACGGCAGCTTCAACTTCAACAACGTGAGCAGTACATATACCAGCGGTGATGGCGCGCTGGACTTCCTGCTGGGAGTTCCCGGCACCTACGGTCAGGGCTCCGGTGCAACGATTCAGGCGGACGCCTTCCTGAACTACATGTTCGGGCAGGACACGTGGAAGCTGACCAACGCGTTTACCCTGGATTACGGTTTGGGATACTCGATCGATACCCCGCTGGAAAATCACCAGTACGCCGGCGAGGGTATCGCATGCTTCAACAACGGCTTTAACTCGACGCTCTTCGCCGGTGCGCCCACGGACATCGCGTATCCGGGCGAGGGCGGCTGCGGAAACGCCGGATACGCGACTACCCGCCACTCGGAACTTGGGCCGCGCCTCGGATTTGCGTGGTCTCCGAATCTGGGCTGGCTTTCCGGCGGCGACGCCAAGAAGTTCTCGGTTCGTGGCGGCTTCGGCATCTATTACGACCGCACCGAGGAAGAAAGCTCGCTACAGACCCTGGAGACGCCTCCCTTCGGCCTGACCTCGAGCGGCGTGCTGGATTATGCCGCGTCGGGTGCGCCCGTCACGGGCCCAGCGTTCATCAATCCGTACCAGGACATCAACACCGGCACGGTGTATGCCAACAAATTCCCCTATACCTTCCCGCATAAGGGCGAGACGATTTCGGCGGCGACATGGAACTCGCTGGAGCCGTTCGATATCAGCACCTACGGGCCCAGCTTCCGCGCGCCCTATGCGGAGAATATCCAGATCGGCGTGGAGCGGGAGTTCCCGTCTAACACGGTGGTTCGCGTGAGTTACGTGGGATCGCTGGCGCACCATAACCAGGCGACCTACGAGAGCGACTACGAGACTGCGGCAGGCCATGCGGAATGCGTGTCCGACCCGGTGTGCCAGGCGGATCGCAACTACCAGTCGCTGTACTATCCGCAAAACACGATTGGGAACGACGGAGACATCGCCAGCGTGGGCACAGTTGGCTCGTTCGCCGCCTCCAACTACCACTCCATGCAGGCTTTTGTGCAGAAGGGCGTGACCCATGGGTTGATGTTCCAGGTCGCTTACACCTATGCCCACGCGCTGGACACCGCCTCAAGCTTCGAGAACGCCGGTTTCGGTGAAAGCGGCACTCGCGGATTCAACCAGTTCGATACCGCGCTGAACTATGGGAACGCGGCGTTCGACGTTCGGAACCACTTCGTGTTTTCTCCGCTGTATGTCATCCCGAAATTCGCCGGGAGCGCCTATTCGGCCAGAAACCTGGCAATCTCCGGCTGGGAGATCTCGGGCATCATGACCCTGGCGCAGGGCTTCCCGTATGACATCTCCTATGCGGGCGGTACCTCCCGGTCGTTGTGGTGCTCGGCGGGTGTGAACTTCTACGCCTGCCCCGACGTCCCCGTGCAGGTGAGCCAGATTCAATTGGCCGATCCGCGTGTCCGCAACCCTGTCACTGGAAACAGCTTCTGGTTCTCCAATGGCACAACGGCGTTTTCACCGGAGCCGATCGGCGGTTTCGGCAACGTCGGCCGCGATCCCTATCACGGTCCGGGAACCAACAACACCAACATGATTCTGGCCAAGAACTTCATGCTGGTGCCGGAGCGCAACATCAGCCTGCAGATGCGCATCGAGAGCGACAACGTCTTCAACCATACGAATTTCTCCAACCCCGCCAGCACCTATGGCCCGAGCAATATTGGTCAGATTTCCTCGGCTGCCTCAGGTCGCCAGTCGCAGTTGGCGGCGAAGATTTACTTCTAACACCACTTGCAAAGCTGAAGGCGCCTTCGGGCGCCTTTTCTTTTACCCGGGTCGACGCGATGTCTCGTGGCTTTTGCGCGAGGAAAGACGCTGAATTTGCAATAGCGAACCATTTGGGGTTCAGCGAGGGCTGCGGGTTCCAATGGATGTCGTTTTGCCTTAGACGCAGCCGGATTGGAAAAGTCATCTGCAATTCCGTAGAGAAGATGTGTCAGAAATATGAATTTTAAGATTTAAGTACTTCCAGCAACTCCTGCACTGCGGTACCTAAGTACTTGATTTCCGATGACGCAAACCGGAATTCCCTGCTGTCCGAAAATGGACTCCCAATTGCTAAGTACCCCGCTATCAAGCCTCCCCGGCTCGATCGGCTGTCCTCACCAGTACCCAGACTTTCGCAAGACATTCGGTAGTCGCTTTGGTTTTTGGGAACTAAAGTTTAGGCCACTCAGAGTTGAGCCAGCCTACTTGTCGATCCGGGTGCTCGTTTTGCTTTTCGCACCCGGCGGTCGTGAATGATAGCGAAACGAAGACCCTATGGAGGAGCTGTAATGAAGCAACTCAGCTTTCGGTGCATCGTCGTAGCGGTTGCGGCTCTGTTCTGCGCATATACGGGCGCGAACCATGCATTTGCTCAGGCAACAAACACAGGCACGGTGGTCGGCGAGATCGCCGACTCGAGCGGAGCCCTGATCCCGGGCGCTGCGGTGACTCTCACCAACGCCTCGACCGGTTTGACGCTGACGGACACCACCAATGCGGCCGGGAAATACGCCTTTACGACGGTCCCTCCAGGGACCTACTCGATCAGCGCCGCGAAGTCGGGATTCTCGACAGCCAGGACCAACGGTCAGGTCGTGAGCCTGGGCGAGCAGCTGACCGTCAATCTGACACTGAAAGTGGGCGCCAGCACGGAAACCGTGGAAGTGCAGGTCGTCGGCACCGAGCTGCAGACGCTGAACTCCACCGTCAGCCAAACCATCGGGCAGGAGGCGATCGACTCGCTGCCCAGCCTGAACCATGACGTGAACACATTCACAGTGTTGCAGCCCGGCGTCAGCGTCGAGGGCAGCGTGGCGGGC
>JASHPM010000122.1 GCA_030038115.1 Acidobacteriaceae bacterium
TCGGTGTAGTAGCTTACCTGGCCGTTGGCCCAAACGATCGGCTGCCCTTTGACCGATGAATTGAAATAACTGGAGCCGGCAACCCAGCGCGGTCCGCCCGCGAAAGCAATCTGAACGGCGAAGACAAAAGCCAACGCCAAAAGAACGAGCAGGTTCGATGTTCTCTTCGATGTCTGTCGGGTGTCCTCTGATCCGGGTTCGCTGAGCATCGCAGGCCTCCAGATCTATTGCGACATAGAGGGCACTGGCGCGAGAGAAGAATCGGAAGTGCGGCGAGCGGCATCATTCCAGTTCGGGATATCGGGGGCTGCGCGTTCCAATTCGGGAGACGCGTGAGGACCGTCTGCGCTTCTCCTGTCATGGTCGACGGGGGGCTCGCAGGTACAATTTGAAAGTTCAGGCAAATGTCAGAAAACATCCACGATACAGTCATCCTTGGAACCGGCTGCGCGGGGCTTACGGCAGCCATTTACAGCGCGCGCGCGAACCTGAAGCCACTGGTGCTGGAAGGGCACGAACCTGGGGGCCAGCTATCGATCACGACGCTGGTGGAGAATTTTCCAGGCTGGCCTGAAGGCATTCAGGGGCCGGAACTGATTGAAAACATGCGCAAGCAGGCGTCACGTTTCGGCGCCGAGTTTCGGATGGGGCATCTGGCGACGGCCGATCTGACCAAACATCCGTTCGCGCTGAATCTGGGGCACGAGACGGTTCATGCGAGAACGCTGATCATTGCGAGCGGCGCGTCGGCGCGCTGGCTGGGCTTGCCGTCAGAGCAAGCGCTGATTGGGCATGGCGTGAGCTCGTGTGCGACCTGCGATGGCTTCTTCTTCTCCGGAAAGGAGATCGCGGTGATTGGCGGCGGCGATTCGGCAATGGAAGAGGCGCTGTTTCTGACGCGGTTTGCGACGAAAGTGACGCTGATTCACCGGCGCGAGCATTTTCGGGCTTCGCGGATCATGCTGGATCGAGCGATCGCGCATCCGAAGATCGAATTTCTGACCAACACGGTGGTTGAGGAAGTGCTAGGTGTTGAGTCTAAAGAGGTTAGAGGGCTTCGTCTGATGGATACCAAAACCGGCGTGGAGTCGGTGCTGGATGTCAGCGGGGTTTTTCTGGGCATCGGGCACATTCCGAATGCGTCGATGTTTGCGGGGCAGCTGGATCTCGACGAAGACGGATACATCAAGACCCACAATTACGTTTTCACGCGGGTTCCGGGCGTTTTTGCCTGCGGCGATGTGCAGGATCGGCGGTATCGGCAGGCGGTGACGGCAGCGGGAACCGGGTGCATGGCAGCGCTGGAGGTGGAGAAGTACCTCGAAGAGCACGGGCACTGAAGAATGGCACCCCCCTCCACTCCCTCCCTCCCCTGGGCGTCGGCGTGTTGCTTTCTGTGGGTTAGCGGAGTTATCGAGCTCGATAACAGGCGATGTGACCTGGAATGAGTCAGTTGCGACTCGGCCCAGTGTGAAGCAGATCCGGCCGGGTGTGCATCAGAGCCGGCCGCGTTGGGCGCAGATGATAGCAACGGAGTGAGATGGAACTCGGCTGCGTTGGGATCAGGTTCGGCCGAGTTGGTCGGGGATGCGGTCGAGGAAGAAGCAAACCTAGCCGAGCGTAAATCATATCCGGCTGATTGTGATTCAAACTCGGCTGCTTCGATCGGGCAGAGGACACGCGGCAGGGGCGTATCCGGCACCGAGCAGAAGCGGCCTTCGAGAGCCAAGGTTGTTTTCCTCCGAGCATGCAAAAGGGCCGCCGCGGCGACCCTTTTGGTTCCTGATTGGCGGGGGGAAATTCTTTTTTACCCCCTATTATCAGAATACCAAGTCCGAAGAATTAGAAGGCCAACTTTCTTTGGGGTTGTTGGCGGGGAAGTCGTGTGGAATGTTGGACAACACTTTGGTACCGTGGGCGAAAAACTTGACAAAAACAGCCGGTAGCCCGTAGCCGGTAGCAGGTAGCGAGATCGCAGCAGTTTTTGCGCGGTGGCTGGTTGGCACATGAATCCTTCGTCCTCTATTGGTAACTCAGGGCTGAAAGCTCGAATCTAGTCGGAGAAATACAGGCGTCCCGCATGCCAGCGAGGACACTCGGTGAACGAAAGTCCTGAGACGAGCTTAGTGAACATGGTCCTTCCTGGGTTTGGGCGTTGTGGAGTTCCGGGGAATTGTACACGGCGGGTGCCCCGGCTAACTCTTCATTGACGTGTCGATGAGCGCAATCAGGCGATAGCGCAAACTTGCGCTGTCTCTTTGCCCTATCGAAAGAGGTTTCCGGACAGTGCGACCCCATCCGACAGCACGGGATGCAGGGTCAAGGCTTGCCTATTACACCTTCACCGGAACACTGTTCGGCTTCCCGCTGGAATCACCGTTCACCTTCAATGGAATCCCCACCTGGGGTCGCGCTATCGTGTCGCACCGTGCTGGCGAAGCAGATCCACGATCTTCCCGTATCCCCGCTTCTGTGCCATAAACAGCGGCGTCAGTCCCTGTGCGTTCGCGGCATTCACATCGGCGCCTGCGTTGATCAGCATCTCGGCTACATCTGCATGCCCGAACACCAGCGACCACAGCAGCGGCGTATCTCCCTTGCTGTCCCGCGAGTTGACCGCAGCCCCGTGTGATAACAGAAGTGCAACCGCATTCCCCTGCCCGCGCAGCGCAGCTTCCAGCAGCGGCGTTGTACCGTTATTTGCCGCCGTGTTCACGTTCGCGCCCTTGTCCACCAGCAGTTGCACCACATCCATGTAGTGATACGACGAGAGCGCAAGATCGAGCGGCGCTGAACCGGATTCATCCCGTGCATTGAGGTCGGCCCCGTGGCCGATCAGGAACTCGGCCACATCCTTGTGATCCTCCTCCACGGCCACATGCAGCGGCGTTTTCCCATTCTTGTCCCTGCTGGAGACGACACCTGGGTCGGCCGCCACTAATTCGGTTACCTTCTTCAGGTCGCCCTTGCTGGCTGCGCTGTGAATCGCGTCAGCGCAGAACGCACGAGGGGAAACTGCAACCAGGCAAAAAACACACAAAAAACCAGACAAATGACTCCCAGGCCAGCGGCTAATCAAGGGGTTCATGATTTCCTCGGAAAAGTCGCCCCCAGTATAGTCAAGTCCTTCGCCGAAGTTTCCACTTGAAAAATTAGTGGAGACTTCCTGCTGCCATCCGACGTGGGTAGACCGAACGCTTACCTGGAGCTGATGCGCGATGAGAGCACTGCGAGCTCCGAGCTCCTTTGTCCGTCATGCGTGCTACCGTTGCGAGTTCAGAAATCAAAGCGCAGGGCGAGCTGGCCGGTGCGGTTGCCTCCCTCGCCCTGGGGCAGGGCGGTATTCAAAACGCCAAAGCTGGAAGGCTCGCCGAAGTTGAGGGA
This sequence comes from Acidobacteriaceae bacterium, assembly GCA_030038115.1. GTDB lineage: Bacteria > Acidobacteriota > Terriglobia > Terriglobales > Acidobacteriaceae > Palsa-343. Next base: position 3,385 of record JASHPM010000122.1, read on the forward strand.
CGGCGGCGCATAGTTCGTATGGTTGGGGACGTTGGTAAAGGTTGCTTCGAAGCGAAGATGCATTCGTTCGCCAATATTGAAGCGCTTGGCCAGACCGGCGTCCACGTCGATCATACCAGGCCCCTCGAGGATACCGACGCCGCAGGTGCCAAAGCGTCCGGCATTCGCCGGCGGCAGAGCGAAGGCATTGAGGTTGAAATAGTGCTGGGTAGTCTGGCCGGCGTAGGGGTTTCCAACGCAGTCCGGACGTGCAATGGCCCCACCGGTGGTTCGCTCGATCATATCGGTGTTCGATTGATCGTCGGCCGCGGGCATGGTGGGGGTGAGCCACTGACCCGTTTGCGATGTGGTGACGGTACTCAGGGTCCAGCCTCCAATGACCGGATTCAGGAGTTTTGGTCCGGCTAACAGTTGTCCCTCTCCGAAGGGCAGTTTCCAGTCGCCTGTAACCATGAAGCGCTGGCGTGGCATCCCCACCACGTTGCCGCGGTCGTACTTCAGGTGAAAACGGTCGGCAATTTCCACCGCGTAGGGCTCTTCGCTCGCGTATGCGGATGGCGCGTCGTTACCCTGCGCATCGCTGATGTTTTTCGTGAAGGTGTAACTGGCCTGGAGGGTGATGCCATGCCCTTCTTTGTGGGTGACTTCGGCTATACCTGATTCATAGTTTTGCGTGCCGCTGCTGAACGACTCCATCAACAGGAGCCAGTTCTGGAAGGGCGCACGAGGATCGACGACTGAGTATCCGTTGTTCGGAACGACGTAGGGCGTGGTGCTGGCAGGAATCTGGTTGTTGTCAACGGTGATGGGAAGATGCCAGGCGCCCTGGCCGGTGTAACTGACGCGGGCCACCGTGCTGGGTGTCAACTCCCGTTCCACGGTCAAGTTCCATTGTGCCGACGAAGGATCCTTCCAGTGCGGATCATTTGCCTCCTCGAAATCGCCGCCACCGATCGTTGCCGCCGCGTTAGGAGGGGAGGTGTCAGGAAACTGGAACGCCGCGACACCGTTCGAGACAGAATTGTTGTAGGTGAGCAGGTCAGAAAGGGCGATGATGCCGCTGTTAAAGGACATGGGACCAAGAGTGGTCATGGTATAGATGCCAAAGCCGGAGCGAATGACCGTCTTATCGTTGTTGAAGGGACGCCAGGCGAAGCTGAGGCGCGGGTCAAAGTCGCGCCAATTCCAATCGCGCAGGCCCTGCGGGAGCCCGGCCGCGCTGGCGGTTTCGATGTTCGAACACGGTAAGGGGCTGGCGGTAGCCAGCGCACATGCGTTGAATCCCTGAAGAAAGCCGGTGTAGATCTGCTGGAGGAGCGGATTGTTCGCGATGAACTTATAGAATTTGTCGGGAACGACGACGGTCAGGTTGTTCCCGGAAGTAAGATAGGTCGCTATATCGCCATTGGTTTCCTCAAACGGAGGAAGCAATTCCCACCGCAATCCGAAATTGGCCGTAAGATGAGGATTGACCTGCCATGTGTCCTGGCCGTAAAGGCCCCAGTGGACACTGCGTGCATCCATTTGCGGGCCGATAACAGCGAAGTAAGACGGGTCTGGCAATCCCAGCAGAAAATCGCCAAAAGAGTAGTTGGTGAGGGTACCGCTGAAAGTGAAGTCGCCATAATCATCAGAGGGCGCGAAGTACATCAGAGAATTGAAATGCTCTCTGCGGGCATCCATTCCAAAGCGAAGTGTGTGTTCGCCAATAATTTTGGTGAGATTGTCGGTGAACTGGACGTTTCCCGAAATGGTTGTACCAACCCGGTCCTGGCCGATGGTGGTTACTGAGCCATCGGCGAAATTAAAGGTCGGGAAGGTATCGGCCGTGGGGTGCGAGGCGATGCCTATAGGATGATCGAAGACCAGTCCGAGCTGAGAGATGGCCGAGGCCCCCTGGATGGGGAAGGAGTCATTCTCGTTGTAATTGGCGAAGCCGAAACGGAATTCGTTGACCAAAGTGGAGGTGATCGCATAGTTCCAGGAAGCCACCATGCTGCGATTGTGATCGCTGGCCCCAACATTCGGCAGAAAATCACTGGCCGGGGCAACGACGCCGGCGCTGTTGAACTCGTTATAGAACGCGTTCTTGAAGCTGTAACGCACGTAGACCTGCTGCTGCGTATTGAAATTGCGATCGACGCGAACATCGAAGCCGTTCGAGTTCGAGGGGTTGGGCACGAGGGTTTCATAGTTATAGGACGGGTTTAGGACGCCCAGGTTGGCGTTGGGCAAGGGATAGTAGTTCAACAGAGCCAGAGCCACCGGATTGATGCAGGCCGCGCACGATCCGGAGGGGATGGTGTTGTTCGGGAAAGGGGCGCCGGTGAACGGGTTGAGCACAGGTCCGGCTCCCAGGCCCTGCACCAGGTCGTTCAGGTTGCCGGCCCTGTCCGCTGCCGACGGCACAAGAAGCTCCTCGGGATAAGACTGCGTCTTGCGGTTTCCCTCGTAATCGAGGAAGAAGAAGGTTTTGTCGCGCCCGTTGTAGAGCCTGGGGATGGTCACGGGGCCTCCCAAACTGCCGCCGAAGGTGTTAAAGGTCCGGGGAGCCTTGACGGGGAAATTCAAAACCGTGGCATCCAGGGCGCTGTTCTGAAAATATTCGAACGCAGTGCCGTGCAGTTTATTGGTTCCACTTTTTGTGGTGAAGGTCACATCGCCGATCTGAGCGAATTCCGCATTGTTGTTGAACGCGGTAACTTTCATCTCGTCGATGCTTTCCATTGACGGATAGGTGTCCTGCAGCGCTCCGTTGTAACGGATGTTGGCGGTGGAGATTCCATCCACGGAGAAACCAGTCTGCGCAGCGGTTGCGCCCCCGACCGCGATATTCCCCTGCGAGTCCCTCGTTACCTCGGGAGATACGGCGAGAGCCGCCAGCGGGCTGCTCGACACTGACCGGGAGTTAATTGGCAACTGAGTAATGTCTACGTTCGAAATCGTGTTGTTGATGGTTCCATTTTCGGTATTCATCAGCGCCGCATCGGCGCTTACCTGCACTGTCGTGGTTCCTGCCGCGATGGAGAGCGTAACCGGAACGCGCAGTTCCTGCCGAGCCGCGAGAGCCGCATCGGGAACCACTGCGTCGGTGAAACCGCTATGGCTCACGGTGAGTTTATAGTGGCCGGCCTTCAGATTCTCGAAGACAAAGTCGCCTGCGCTGCTGGTGGTGGTTTGGCGATCGAGGCTTTCATCGAGGGAGTGCACGGTGACAGTGGCGCCTTCAATTACCGCGCCCGAAGCATCGGTGACGGTGCCAACAACGCTGCCGAAGGTGGACTGGGCCTGGGCATTCCATGAGGCTACGGCGAACAGGATCGGCATCAATGCGGCCAGAGCAAGCCACCTGAGGGAATGCTTCAGGGGCGAGGGAACGCGTGTGCTGAAGGCCGTGCGGGCGAGGTTCTGAGGTGTGGGGAATACAGACGAGTGGGTTACTTTGGCTGCGGTGGCCATGGGGTCGTGCCTCCTCTAAAGTGGGGCCCGGCTCGACATGGAGCAAAGTAGAGGCACGATACCCTGGTTTTCGTAAGGAATTTATGTGATGTGAAATATTTATGGCGGCGATTAAGTCCGGGAATGGAGCAGTCCTTCCGCGGGCAGTCAGTCCTGACGGCCCGGTTGCTGGCAGAAGAGCCTGCGCACCTATAACCTGCCGACGCGCTACTGAGTAAACCTTCTCAGGCACTGTACGAGTTAGTGGCGAGGAGCTGGTTCTATTCGAGGGGGCGTGTTCACGATTAGCGAGCGGCTGTGTTCTCTTTCGGCTCTCGCGGGCGCTCCTCCAGCCGAGCCGCCTGGGTCATGAGGTAATTCTGTTCCGGAATGCTGGTCGTCCGGGCGGCGGCAATACGGTAATGCCTGACGGCGGCTGCGGTATCGCCAAGCATCTCGAGCAAATGGGCACGAACCGCGTCGAGGCGATGATGCTGGGCGAGCCGTTCGTCGCTATCGAGTGGCTTGAGCAATTCGAGACCCCAGGCCGGCCCGTGCACCATGGCGGCTGCGACGGCGTGATTGAGCGTCACCATGGGACCAGGGGAGACGCGCAGCAGCAATTCGTACAAGGCAAGAATCTGCGGCCAATCCGTGTCCTGCGCTCGCGCCGCCTCGTCATGCACGGCGGCGACGGCCGCCTGCAACTGATAGAGACCCACCGATCCCTTCGCGAGCGCCGCGGTGAGCAGCGCTGTGCCCTCGGAAATCTCCGCACGGTCCCACAGTGTCCGATCCTGCTTGTCGAGAGGGATCAATTCCTCATCCGGACCGGTGCGCGCCGCACGCCGCGCATCGGTTAACAACATGAGCGCCAGCAGGCCCGCTACTTCTCCATCGCCGGGAAGGAGCGCTTTCGCGCAGCGCGTCAAGCGGATTGCCTCACGCGCCAGATCGAGCCGCAGCAGTGTGGCTCCGATGCTGCTGACGTAGCCCTCGTTGAAGATGAGGTAGAGCACATGGAGAACCGCGGGCAGCCGTTCGGCACGTTCCTTTTCAGAAGGCAGGCGGAAGGGCACGCCGGAAGCCCTGATGCTCTGTTTGGCGCGGCTGATGCGCTGCGCCATGGCCGCTTCGGGAACGAGGAAGGCATGGGCAATTTCCGCCGTGGTCAAGCCGCCGACGGCCCGCAAGGTGAGGGCAATGGCCGAGGACGGAGTGAGCGCGGGGTGGCAGCACATGAACAGCAGAATCAGGGTGTCGTCCGGATCCATGTCAGCCTCGATGTCGACGGTGGGCGCGGCGGTTTCTTCGTCGATGGCCACGGCGGCTTCGCGCAGGCGACGCGCCATGTCGCTGCGCACCTGGTCGGTCATGCGGCGGGACGCGACGTGAATGAGCCAGCCGCGCGGATTCTCGGGCACCCCCTGCTGGGGCCATTGCGTGAAGGCCGCGAGCATGGCCTCCTGCACCGCGTCCTCGGCCGATGCAAAGTCGCGAAAACGGCGGGCCACCACGCCGAGCACCTGCGGCGCAAGTTCGCGCAACAGATGCTCGGACGCCGTGTCCCATGGCCTGGTCATCGCCATTCCTGTTTACAACATTTCCTGCGGAGGGGCGCTCATCACGGGGCGGACTTCAATGGGCATGTTCAAGGGTGCTCCGCCCGGTCCTGGCGCCGCGGACACGCGCGCTGCGATGGCATAGGCCCGCTGGGGAGTTTCGACGTCGACGATCCAGAAGCCAGCGAGGAACTCCTTCGACTCGGGGAAGACGCCGTCGGTGATGGGCGCGCCATCCTTGCCCGCGCGCACCTGCCTGGCCTGATCGGGGAACGAAAGGCCCTCCGCGCCGACCAGCTCGCCCGATTCGTGCAGATCCTTACTGAGGTTTTTCATGAAGGCGACGTGGGCCTGCAAGTCGGCCCTGGGCCAGGCGGGAACCCCGGCGCCGGCCCGCATGGTGTTCATCATCAAAATGTATTTCATGGTCTCTCTCCTTTGGTTCAGCTACCGCGGGGCGCTTTCACCGGTCTGCATTTCCCGGAGCAGGCCCGGTCATTGACCCCGGGGATCGGTTTTTGCAATCGCGAACTGCCGCACTTCAATGGGCATGTTGGTGGGAATTCCTCCTGGCCCAGGCGCGGCCGAAATCCGGCCCGCGATGGCATAAGCGCGCTCGGGAGTGGCTACATCCACGATCCAGTAGCCCAGCAGAAACTCCTTCGACTCGGGGAAAACGCCGTCGGTGATGGGCAGGCCGTTTTTCTCCCCACGCACGACTTTGGCTTCCATCGGTTGCGCCAGAGGCTGGGTGGCGACGAACTCGCCGGTTTCCACCAGACCCTTAACGATGGCGCCGAGGGTCTGCATGTGCGTATCCCGGTCGCCCTGCGACCAGGTGTGATACCCGGCAACACCTGCTTTGGTGCCGGACATGAGCAGAATGTACTTCATTTCGTTCGCTCCTTTGCTGGTTTCGCTCGTTGTTGAAATGCGTTCAACTAATTCCCCGGATTGGATTGAAACATCCAGCGAACGCCAAATTGGTCGTTGAGAGCGCCGTAGACACCGAAAAACATCTCTTTCAGCGGGTCGGTCACGATTCCTCCTTCGGAGAGGCGCGCAAAGACCGCACGCAGTTCCTGAAACGTTGCGGCACGCAGATACAGGCAAACGGTATTGCCTGGGACTCGCGCGCGATCCGGCCGCAGCCAGTCCGAGGCGGAGAGATCGAGGTTCTCACTCACCAGCCGGGCATTAAGGATCTTCTCGTGCTCCGATGCGGGCATGGTGTCTTTGACCGGAGAGTCCTTCACCAGCAACTGCGTCAGCTCCCCGCCCAAGCAGGATTTGTAGAATTCCATGGCTTGCCTGCAGTTTCCGTCGAACAAAAGATACGGGGTCAGGGTCGTCATTGCATCTCCTCCTCGGCTTGCTCCTGGGTTCCGCATGCTGGAGCCTGATCCTGGCCTCCATCTGCGCTTTCACCCGATAGTCGGAGCGGTCACGGGATTCTCGACATGCGCCGCAAAGATTTTTTCAGGGAAAAGAAAATCACCCTGCCATGTCGATTATTTGCAACCGAATGGCCGGTTGCGAGAAACGGGAGAAAGGATTCTGAACTATGCCGTTCCAAAACGGGCTGGTAACGGTACTTCGGAGCGGGAGCGGAGTCATTTGTCTTGACGATTGAGTTGCAAAAAGCGCTTGCTACTTGCTGTGGGGTGAACCTAGCCGGTCCATGGTGCCGGGCGGCTTAGGGCTTCGCTCATCGTGCCGTAGGGCTTAGGGCTCCCACTGGGCGCGCTGAGGCAGAATCCACGGAGTTATTGATCGCCGATGGCGGCGAGGGCGGCAGGGCCGAGGCGTTCGCGGAGCTGTTCAAGATAGAGGCTGGCGGGCTGGACGTGTTTGCCGGGCGATTCGACGATGCCACCAGGCAGGGGAAGGCCCTGGCCTTGTCCAAAGGTGGGCATGGGCGCGGAGTCCTGCGGGCCGATGCCACCGATGGACCAGTTGGCGCCGCCGGGAGGGTTCTGGACGATGAAGTCGCCGGCCTGGTTGTTCCAGAGAACGGACCAGCCTATAGCCCAGCCGTGGCCGCTGCCCATCTCGCCG
>JASHPM010000123.1 GCA_030038115.1 Acidobacteriaceae bacterium
CTCTGCTACGCCGACATCGTCTACGCGCACGCCAACGTCCTCAACCGCGCCGGCAACGAGACGGGCCTCGCCCGCGCTCCTGTGCCCATGCTGCACATTTCCGAGGCCAGCACCGCACGCTCCGTCACCTTCACCGACCGCAATGCTCCCGGCGAATATCTGGTCTGGAGCCTCGCGCTCAATGGCAAGGGGCGCGTCACCGCGGCCTCCGCCCTGCAGCTCTCCGACTACATCGCCAAAGTGAGAACTGGAGCGGAGCCCACCACCAAACCCATGCCCCAGGGAACGGAGCCGCCCATCAAGGTGCTCCCACCCGCGCAGGAACCTCCCGTCAAACCACAACCGCAGTAGGCGCACTCGCTCACCGCTTCTGGCTCGTTTGTTCTTGGTTTCTGGCTTTGTGCTGACCGCTTCTTCGCTGACAGGCTTTTCGCTGACAGTCTTTTTGCTGACCGCTTCTTTGCTGACCGCTTCTTCGCTCTTCCCTACTGGCTACTGGCTACTCCCTGCTGGCTGTTCTTTCACCCCACAAAATCCACCTGCACCGGATGCGGAATCACTCCCCGCTCGTATCCCATCGCCAGCAGCATCCGAATCGCCGACCGCCCATCTTCTCCGTAATCCAGCGTTCTTTCGTTCACATACATCCCCACAAACTTATCCGCCAGGTTGGTATCCAGATCGCGCCCGAACTGCATCGCGTACTGAAGCGCCTCCTCGCGATGATCCAGCCCATACTGAATGCTGTCCCTGAGCGCCTGCGTCACCGTCACCATCGTCGCGTCGCCCAGCGATCGCCGAATCGCGTTCCCGCCCAGCGGCAATGGCAGGCCTGTCAGCTCCCGCCACCACACCCCCAGATCCAGCACCCGGCTCAGCCCGGTCCGCGGATACGTCAGTTGCCCCTCGTGAATAATCAGCCCCGCTTCAAAGTTCCCCGCGATCACCTCGGGAATAATCTGGTCAAAGGGAACCGGCGCCGTTTTAATCTCCGGCGCAAACAGCTTCAGCGCCAGATACGCCGTCGTTAGCGCTCCCGGCACCGCCACCCGCACCGTGCGAATTTCGTCCAGATCGTACGGCCGCGCCGCCACGATCATCGGCCCGTAGTTCTCCCCCACCGACCCGCCGCATGCCATCAGCGCGTACTGCTCCTGGATGTACGGATACACGTGGAACGAAATCGCCGTCACGTCGAAGAACGCCTCGCGAATCGCCCGCTGGTTCAGCGTCTCGATGTCGCACAGCACATGCGTGAACTTGTGCCCGCTCACCCGGACCTTGTTCGTAGCCAGCCCGTAAAACATGAATGCATCGTCGGAATCCGGACTGTGCGCGATGCTGATTTCACGCGGAACCGGCGCGGACCCCATGGCAGCAGACGGCAAAGGTGAAGCACTCAATGGACTGGAACCCTCTCGACGAATCGTTCTCCCATTGTCCTACAAACCTCTGCGGATATGTGCGCCACGTCACTCCACGAAACGCAATCGCACGGTCATTCTGAGTGGAGCGCAGGAATCACGAGAACACCCATATAAACAGAAGGGCTTCTCGGTGTGGCAGATCGATCTGTGCCTATTCTGTGCTAACGATCCCGCACCCCAGCGAGGAGGGAGGTTCGTTGCCCCGTATGGCGGGTGACACGGCGTGACCCGGTACAGCTCTCACCGCCTTGGGTGCTGCGGAGCAGCACGACGGAGAAAGCCCCGGCCTTCAGGCCGGGGAAGTCCACTACCCCCAAAAGAAAGGGGCTTTTAGCCCCGGGGCCAAACTTCCGCAATGCCGGTGGCACGGCCAGAACAGGTGACAGGCAGGAAATTCGCTCGACCAAGTAGCATTAACAGTCCCCGCGCTATGCCAAATTCCACAAACGACACAGCGGTAATTCCAATTGCTCGCGTCCATAGGGGGACGCCGTTTGATGGACCTAACATCGCGATAACGATCTGTGTCGCTATGATGGTTGATACGCCGCCGATAACAATCCTTCGCACGAACGAACGACGGGGTATGTCGGTCGGTTCGGGCGGCAACCGGATTCCACCGTCTCTCCCCCAACGGAAGACAAGTGCAAGGACGAGAACAGAGACGGCACTCACTGCAATAAAGGACCAAACAAGTTCATAAAGTGTCACGAGGTGGAGGAGAAAGCACACCAGCAGCATCGTTAACAGACCCGTTAGGGCCGCCAATGCAATGGCCGTTCCCTTGATCACGCCTTGATCCAAACTGCCTGCCACAGTTCCAGTCTACGTTCCTGGGGCGACCAGTTCTCATTCTGGCCGTATCATCGGCTATCCGGAAGTATCCCATGGTATCGCCACCCATCCGGCCAGAACGGCCAATCGGATGAATTCTCACCTCTGCTGACGCCGAAACCTTCGCGCGCTCAGGGGAGCGGCGGGGAGACGATGTCCGGCTGCTTTCGAACTGCCGGTAACGCAGCCGGCACGAACCCCGCAACCCCAACTACGTGTCCCCGTTCGCAAAATCATGTCAGGCCACCAGCAGGATCTTCCCCACACCACCCTTCTCTGCCCTTGCCTGAGCCTCGGCCGCTTCACTGAGTGGCAGTTTCATGCTGATCGGGATGACCAGCTTGCCATCTCGCACCGCTTCCGCCATGAACTCGAGCGTTTTCCTGTCGAAATGCGAGAAAACGTGCACTACCCTGACAGCTGGGTACTGCGCGGCGTTCGCCGGCGCCACCACGACCGATGCATAAACGCCTCCCGGCTTGACCCTGGCGATCAGCTTCTCGCCGGTTCTTCCGCCCACCGTATCCGCCACCGCATCCAGCGGCGCAAGATTCGCAATCGCGGTGTCGTCGTCGGTTGCGACCACCTGATCCGCGCCTATAGTCTTCGCGTCATCGATCTGCCTCTTCAAAACCCCCGCGATCACCGTCGCCCCGTGTGACTTCCCGGTGAAGACCGCCGAACGCCCGACATTTCCAGCAGCGCCTGCCACCAGAACCGTCTGGCCCGCTTTCACTCTCGTAGCTGAGAGGAGCTGGTTGCCCGTAACCGTCACCAGCGGCAACGCCGCCGCCTGAATCAAATCCAGCCCTTTGGGTACCTTCGCCAGAACATCGGCCTTCACCACACAAAGTTGGGCGTACGTATTGTCCGCCATCGCGAACACCTGGTCGCCGGCCGAAAAGTCTTCCACTCCCGGCCCAGTCCTGACCACAGTGCCCGACAGATCCACTCCTATAAGCCCCGGGAACGTCATAGGGTAAAAATCTTTCGTTAATCCAGCGCGTCGCTTGTAGTCGATGGGATTCACGCTCGAGGCAGCGACCCGCACCAGCACCTCGCCCGCTCCCGGAACCGGGTCAGGGTAGTCTTCCCACTTCAGTACTTCAGGACCGCCATATTGGTG
>JASHPM010000011.1 GCA_030038115.1 Acidobacteriaceae bacterium
TCGGGCGCGAATCGCGGGGGACGGAGCTGAAGGCGACCTACGGCTAAGGGGTCCGCTGCAGCCGCGCGGACAGAATCGCTTCCACAGCACGGAGGTCTTCTTCGGTGTCGACTCCGATCGTATCGCTGGGTGCGCCTGCAACGTAAATGTCGATGCCGTTGTCGAGAAGGCGGAGCTGTTCGAGGCGCTCGACGCGCTCGATCCAGGAGGGTGGGAGAGCGGCGAATCGATCGAGGGCTGCCCTGCAATAGGCGTAGACCCCAAGGTGCTTGCGATAGCCGGCGAATCCGCCGTCGCGATCGAAGGGAATGGTGGCGCGGGAGAAGTAGAGGGCGCGGTCGTCGCTGGCGGTGACAATTTTAACGGCGTTGGGATTGTGGATATCGCCTGCGGGGCAGCGGACGGCGAGGGTCGCGACCTGGACCTCAGGGCGCTCGAAGAGCTCGAGCAGCGGCTGGAAATGGAGCGGTGTGAGCAGAGGCTCGTCTCCCTGGATGTTGACGTAGATGTCGGCGGGGATCGACTGGGCGACCGCGTAGACGCGATCGGTGCCGCTGGCGCAGTCCTCGGGCGTGAAGACGGCAGGAAGGCTGTGGGCCTGGGCGAAGTTGAGGACTTCGTCGGAGTCGGTGGCGATGAGAACCTGGTCGAGGAGCGGGCAGGCCCGGGCGGCGCGATAGACCCAGGCGAGCATCGGCTCGCCGGCGATTTCGCGGAGGACTTTGCGGGGCAAGCGCGTGGAGCCGAGACGCGCGGGGATGACGGCGAGAACGTGGCCGAGGTTGGATGGCAACGGAGACCTCTCGCGGATAGTGTATCGAGGAAGTTCTGCCGGCTATGCCCCCAATGGGCGGTTGCGCTGGCGCGCGCCGGGACGGTAGTGTGGTCGGTGGAGAAAGCATGGCACCCGAGACGACCATCAGCCCGAATTTAGAGTCCATCCTGCGCGAGAACCGGGTGTTTCCGCCGCCCGAAGAGTTTGCGAAAGAAGCGCACATCAGGAATCTGGCCGAGTACCAGAGGATGTACCAGCGGTCGGTTTCCGATCCGGAGGGGTTTTGGGCGGATGTGGCGCGGGAACTGCACTGGTTTGCCCCGTGGAAGAAGGTTCTGGCATGGGATTTGCCGTGGGCGAAATGGTTTGTGGGCGGCAAAATCAACCTTTGCTACAACTGCGTGGACCGGCACGTAGCCCATGGGCGCGCGGAGAAGACGGCGATCCTGTGGGAAGGCGAGCCGGGCGAGGTGCGACGCCTGACGTTCCGCGAGCTGCACGCCGAGGTGCAACGGTTCGCGAACGCGCTGAAGGACCTGGGCATTAAGAAGGGCGATCGCGTGGCGGTTTACATGGGCATGACGCCGGAACTGGCGATTGCAGTGCTGGCGTGCGCGCGGATCGGCGCCGTGCACTCGGTGATCTTCGGTGGATTCGCAGCGAACGCGATTGTGGATCGCGTGAACGACTCGCAGTGCGTGGCAATCCTGACGCAGGATACCTCGTACCGGCGCGGCAACGAAGTGAAACTGAAGGCGACGGTGGATGAGGCGGTCGGGCAGTGTCCCACGGTGAAGAATGTCGTGGTATATCGGCGATCGGGATCGCCGGTGGAGATGCAGGCGGGACGCGACCACTGGTGGCACGACCTGATGGCGAAGGCCGGAGCGGAATGCCCGGCAGAGGAAATGGATTCCGAGGACCCGCTGTACATCCTGTATACGTCGGGGACGACCGGGAAACCCAAAGGGCTGGTGCACACAACCGGTGGTTATGCCGTGCAGACGTACCTGACCAGCAAGTACATCTTCGATCTGAAAGAAGACGATGTGTACTGGTGCACGGCGGATATTGGCTGGGTGACGGGCCACTCGTACGTGGTTTACGGGATCCTGCAGAACGGCACGACGACGGTGATGTATGAGGGAGCGCCGAATCATCCGCAGCCGGACCGGTTCTGGAAGGTTATCGACGATCACAAGGTGACGGTTTTCTATACGGCGCCGACGGCGATCCGGGCGTTCATCAAATGGGGCGATGAATATCCGGCGAAACACGATCTGAGCACCCTGCGGCTGCTGGGAACGGTGGGCGAGCCGATTAATCCAGAGGCGTGGATCTGGTATCGGGAGACGATCGGCAGGGGCCGCTGCCCGATTGTCGATACATGGTGGCAGACGGAGACGGGTGCGATCATGATCTCGCCGACTCCCGGGGCGGTTGCGGCGAAGCCGGGGTCGGCGACGCGGCCGTTCTTCGGAATCGTGCCGGAGGTTGTTACAAGAGAAGGGCAACCGGTGCCTGCCGGGCAGGGCGGACTGCTGGTGATCCGGCGGCCGTGGCCTTCGATGGCGCGAACGATCTGGGGCGATCCGGAGCGGTACGTGAAGCAGTATTGGTCGGACGTTCCTGGCGCGTACTTCACCGGCGATGGGGCGCGCATGGATGAAGACGGCTACTTTTGGCTGATGGGGCGCGTGGACGACGTGATCAACGTCAGCGGGCATCGGCTGGGCACGATGGAAGTGGAGTCGGCGCTGGTGGCGCATCCCAAGGTGGCCGAGGCCGCGGTGGTAGGGCGTCCCGATGAGCTGAAGGGGCAGGCGATTGCGGCGTTCGTGACGCTCGAAGGCGGCTACACACCGACGAAAGAGATGAAGGACGAACTGCGCGCGTGGGTGGCGAAGGAAATCGGGTCGCTGGCGCGTCCGGACGATATTCGTTTTACGGATGCGCTGCCGAAGACGCGGTCAGGGAAGATTATGCGGCGGCTGCTGCGGGAAGTGGCGACCCACGGCGAGATCAAGGGTGACGTGACAACGCTGGAGGACTTCAGCGTGATTGCCAAGCTGCGGGAGCAGGAAGAGTAGGGTAGCTGAAAAGAGCAGCTGACGAGAACGGCCAGCCAGAGGCAATGGCCTGCAGGAAATCCCTGTGGGCCCGGGTGAACGGGTGCTATGCTCAGTCCGTTCCTGTTCACTCCGGCTGAATCCCCAGCCGTCAGTCACCTGGAGACATTTCGGATGCCTCGACTGCGCAGTCGTCTCTGCTGTATCCCACTCCTTGTCGCATTTGTAATCGCGGGAGCCGCGTACGCACAGGAAGCGCAGTGGAAGAAGCTGAGCGAGCAGGTGCTGGAGCTCGACAAGGAGGGCAAGTACGGCGAGGCACTGCCGATAGCTCTTGAGGCGGTCAAATCCGCGGAAACTTCGCTCGGCCATGACGATCCGCTGCTTGCCATTCCTCTGACGAATCTTGGCCAGGTGTACAGCCACCTGAGCGAGTACGCGAAAGCCGAAGCCGCCGATCTGCAGGCGCTGGGCATCGCCGAAAAAGTGCTCGGACCGCAGGACCCGGAGCTCGCGTCCTTCCTCAGCAATCTTGCGAGCGTTTACAGCCAGCAGAGTGAATACGCGAAGGCAGAGCCGCTGCTGGAACGGGTTCTGCGTGTCGATGAAAAGGCGCTAAAACCAGACAGCCCCGATCTGGCCGCCGATCTCAACAACCTGGGCACTCTCTGCTACGAGCAGGGCAAATACGACAAAGCTGAACCGCTGTTTGAGCGCGCGCTGAGAATCGATGAGAAGTCCGGGGAGCAAAGTCCCCAGGTGGCCAACGACCTGTCGAATCTGGGAATGCTCTATGACCATCAGGCGAAGTATGCCCAGGCCGAGCCGCTGCTGCAGCACGCGCTCGACATCGATGAAAAGGTAAAGGGCGCGGATCATCCCGATGTGGGGATGGACCTGATCAACCTCGGCATGGTCTGTGTGGACCAGGCGAAATATCAGCAGGCTGAGGTGCTTTACCAGCAGGCGCTGGGCATTCTGGAGAAAGCGCTGGGGCCGGAGCATGCGGACGTGGCCACAGTTGTCAGCAAGCTGGCGCTGGTGGACGATCACCTCGGCAAGTACGCTGAGGCTGAGCCGCTGTTCAGGCGTGCATTGGGCATCGACGAGAAGGTGCTGGGAGAGGGCAACGTTGCGGTTGCGACGGATCTGAACAATCTGGCAATGCTCGAGGAGCACCAGAACCACTTTGCGGAAGCCGAGCCGCTGTTCGAGCACGCCCTCAGCATCGATGAGAAGGTGCTCGGTCCGGAGCACCCCGACGTCGCGAACATCATCGAGAATCTTGCGGAGGTCGCCTTCAACCAGAGCAAATACGATCGGGCCGAGCAGCTTCACCAGCGTGCGATTGCCATTCTGGAGAAGGTCGAAGGACCGGGCCACACCGACGTTGCCCACGCGCTGGACGATCTGGGCAGCCTCTACGATCAGATGGGCCGATACGCGGATGCCGAGCGGCTGGACCGGAGAGCGATCGCCATTCAGGAGAAGGCGGAAGGCCCGGAGCACCCCGACGTCGCCAACAGTCTGGATGGTCTTGCCACCCTGTTTCTCGATCAGGGGAAATATGCCGAGGCCGAGGCGATGGTTCAGCGTGAGCTCCATATTCGAGAGAAGGCGCTTGGGCCCGACCACCCCGAAGTCGCCAACGCCCTGAACAACCTGGCAGCGCTCTACTACAAAGAGGGCAAGTACGCCGACGCGGAGCCGCTCTACATGCGGGCATTCCGCATCGATCTGAACGTGCTGGGGAAGGACGCGCCCGGCGTGGCTACCGATCTGAACAATCTGGCGCTCGATCTGCAGCGGGAAAACAAGCCCGCCGATGCCAGAGAGCTGTTCGAGCGTGCCCTGAGCATTGAGGAGAAAGCCCTCGGACCTGACTCGGCCACGGTTGCGCTGAGTGTGGGCAACCTGGCGACGCTCGATATTGAAGAGGGCAAGTATGCCGAGGCCGAACCGCTGGCGCGGCGCGCCCTGGGCATCGATGAAAAGACCGCTGGAGCTGAAAGCCCAGCTGTCGCCGTCGATCTGAACAATCTTGCTGCGCTGTTAGCCAAACAGGGCCGCTATGCCGATGCTGCGCCGCTTTATCAGCGCGTACTCGGCATCCAGGAAAAGCTTCTCGGGCCCGACCATCCCGATCTTGCGGTGACCCTCACCAACCTGGGCCTGTTCTATGAGTACCAGGACAAGTATGCCGAGGCGGAGCCGCTGTTTCTGCGGGCATTCGACAACCTCTTTCAGCAGTTTCAGTACAACTTCACGTACATGACGGAGAAGGAGCGGCTCGGATTCCTCGATACCGTGGCCAACGACTTCCCCGCGTATTTCAGTTTTGTCCATCGTTTTCGCGATAAGGATCCGCAGCTCATCGGGTCGATGTACAACCTGCTGCTTTGGGAAAAGGGGTTCATCGCCGGCAGCGTGGCCGATATGCGCCGTCAAATCGAGTTGTCAGGAGATGCTGAGGCGCTGAAGCTGCTGGGGCAGCTCACGGAAAAGCGCACTGAGCTGGCCGCGTTGCTGAACGTGCAGGCGCAGGACCGCGATCAATGGCGGAAGCAGATCGATCAGCTGCGCGGTGAGGCGGACGAACTGGAGAAGGCGCTGGTGGCGCGATCGTCGACCTTCGCCGAGCGCAAAAAACTGGATCGTTCCACCTGGCAGCAGGTGAGGGACGCGCTTCAGCCTGGAGAAGCCGCGGTGGAGTTTGCCCGGTTCCGGTTCTATGACGGAGCGTGGTCGGACAAGAGCTATTACGCGGCGCTGGTGGTGACGCGCGAGTCGAAAGATGAGCCGCAGTACATTTTTCTGGGCGAGAATGCGCAGATTGAAGGCGACGCGATCACGCATTTTCGGAATCAGCTGCAAACGCGCGGGGTGGCCATGGAAGAACCCGCCGCCGCTTTGCCCGGACAAGACGCTTATGGGCTGATCTGGAAGCCACTGGAAGCGGCACTGAGCGGCAAAACGCGGGTCTATGTTTCTCCGGACGGCATTCTGAACCAGCTTCCGCTGGGTATTATTGCGGGGCCGGACGGCAAGCTGGAGATGGAGAAGTTCGACCTGCGTCTGGTTTCGAGCACACGGGATATTCTGCGCGCCGCATCTGTGCACGGAGCGGACAGCGCGCTGCTGGTGGGCAATCCGGTGTTCGCTCTCAGCCAGGAAGAGCAGCGCGCCGCGGAACAGAAGCTCTCGCTTCCGCAGCGGGAGCAGCAAGGGGAAACTGCTTCGCCGGCTGCCGGTGAGGTTTCGCGCGATCAGGGGACGGCCACGGTGCTGCCCCCGCTGCCAGGCACAGGCGCTGAGGTGAATGCTATTGCGGAGCTGATGCGTCAGCGGCAGTGGAAGACCGGCGTTTACACGGGCGATCTCGCCCTGAAGCGCGTGGTGGAACAGACGGACAGTCCGCGCGTCGTTCATCTGGCTACGCACGGATTTTTCCTGCCCGATCAGCAGATTAAAGCCAGCGAGCTGGAGGCCGGCCAGCTGGGCGAAAAGCAGCCTTCAGGGCTCGAGGATCCGATGCTGCGCTCGGGCCTGTATTTTGCGGGAGCCGATCGCACGCTGGCGGGGAAGCCGAGCGCTGAGGACGTGGACAATGGCGTGCTGACCGCAATGGAAGCCGCGAATCTGAATCTGCGCGGGACGGAGCTGGTGGTTCTGAGCGCCTGCAACACCGGTCAGGGTGACGTGAAGAACGGAGAAGGCGTCTTCGGGCTGCGCCGTGCGCTGGAAGAGGCGGGCGCACAAAATGTGCTGATGTCGCTGTGGTCGGTTCCGGATCAGGAAACGCTGGAGCTGATGCGGCGCTTCTACACGCATTGGCTTGCCGGCACGGAGATTCATGCTGCTTTGCGGCAGGCTCAGCTGGAAATGCGAGAGAAGGTGAAAGCCGAGCACGAGGGCAGGGATCTGCCGTATTTCTGGGGCGCTTTTGTGCTGGTCGGACGGTGAGCGATCAGGCACAGTCCTATTGGGGGACCGGCAACTCGATGTGGGAGGCGGCATAGATGTGCTGCTCGGCGGTTTTGAAGTCGGCGGGCTGGGCGGTCATGATGTTGGGCACGAAGGTTTGGGGGTTGCGGTCGTAGAGGGGGAACCAGGAGCTCTGGACCTGGACCATGATGCGATGTCCTTTGAGGAAGACGTGGTCGGCGGCGTGAAGGGAGAATTTGTATTCCTCGGGGGTGTTGGCCGGGATGGGTTCGGGATGCTCGCGGCTGAGGCGGTAGCGGCCACGGAAGATTTCGTCGGCGATCATGAGCTCGAAGCCTGCGGGTTTGGCGTGCGGACCGGGATCGATGGTGAGGACATTGCATGCAGCAGCCGGACAAGGATTGCTGCCGGTCGCCTGACTGGCGTCAGGGAAAACATCGATGAGTTTGACGACCCAATCGCTGTCGGTGCCAGAGGTTGAAGCGATCAGATCAGCGACGATGTCGCCGGTTACGGTGAGGTCGTGGCCGAGGGGCGGAGTGGTCCATGTGGCTACATCGTCTCGGCTGGTTGACTGGTCCGAGTCTTTGCCGAAAACAATCCATCGCTGATCCTGCACGAGCCAGGTGTACCAGCCCGAGCCGCCGGGAGCGTAGGTGGCTTCGATGGGGCGGCGGCGATAGGGGACGGGATCGCCGGGATCGGAAGTGTAAGCCTTGAAGGTGCTGGGGTCGGCGGGCTGGCTGAAGGTAAGAGAACCGTCGGCGTTGAGATAAAGATCACGCATGGTTACATTTTTTGGAGGCCACTGGCTATAGAACATCCAGCGCTCGGAGCCGGTTTGGTAGGTGGCTGTATTAGCAAGGTCGAAGCCCGGCTGGTCTTTGAGGTAGTACGCGAAGAAGGGCGCTTCGATGCGCTGGCGGAATTCGTCGCCGACAGCTTCGCCGAGGTCGACAGCGCCGAGATGGCGTGTGGTCTGCGACCAGCCGCCATGACGCCACGGTCCGAGGACGAGGTAGACGCGGTGCCGAGGGTCGGCGGGCTGGTTGTGCGTGGCATTATCCGATTCCAGGGCGGCGTACTCAGCTTGCGGTCCCCAGAGATCTTCCTGATCCCACCAGCCGCCGACTTCGAGGGTGGGAACGGCGACGGTGGTCAGGTGGTACTGGACGGCGCGTGAGCGCCAGAAGTCGTCGTAGGCGGGGTGGTCGAGGAAGGCGTGCCAGGTAGGCAGGTCGGCGATCCCCGATTGCTTTCCGGCGGCGGCGAAAGAGCCGGCATTGAGGAAATACGTGTAGGCATCCTCGTTGAGCTTTTCGAAGTTGTCTTCTTTGCTGGACTCCATGCCGATGGCATAGTCGTATCCATAGGTCTGGCGGAAGGCGCCGTTGTGGAAGAAGTCGTCGCCGATCCAGACATCGGTCATGGGCGCCTGGGGTGAGATAGCGCGGATGGCGGGATGGGGGTCGATGCCGGCCTCAGCGGTGAGAAAGCCGGGATAAGAGACGCCCATGACGCCGACGCGGCCGTTGTTGTGGGGAACGTGTTTGAGGAGCCAGGCGACGGTGTCGAACGCGTCGGTGCTTTCGTCGATTTGATGGGGGTCATGATGGTCGGCCAGGGGACGCATCATGACGAAGGTCCCTCCCGATTTGTAACGGCCACGGATATCTTCCATGACGAAGATGTAGCCGCTCCGGGCGAGCTCAGTGTAGCGGGAGTTGATGGCGTCGGAATCGTAACCGTCGACGCCGTAAGGAGTGCGCTGCATAAGGAAGGGCAGCGGGTCGCGCGTGTCCGTGGGGCGGAGGATGACGGCGTGGAGTTTGATGCCGTCGCGCATGGGGATCATGACTTCTTCGCGCGCGTAGGGGCGGAAGTGGTTGGGGACTGGCGTGGAGGAGATTTTCGTGAAGAGGTCGTCTTCGGGGCCGGTGAAATGGAAAGAGGTGACGAGGCCGCTGGAGTCGGCGATGAAAGTGTAGTGGGCATCGAAGTTGGGCTTGAAGGTAGTGTTGGATTCGGCGGTGAGGTCAAGGCGCGGCGAGCGCGGGCCTTCGATATAGAGGCGGTCGCCGTCGCGAAAGACGGAGAGGACGATGTCGGGCTCGTCCTGCTGGCGGTACTGGCCGACATAGGTGTCGAGGATGGGGATGGGGACGTGGACGGCGGGTGTAGATTGCTGGGCGAAGAGGCGGGGCGATTGAGTGCAGCAGAGGATGAGAGTGAGGAGGAGGGCGATTCGACGCAGGGACATTCAGGTTTTATGGTAACGCGCGGCGACGAGGGAAGAAGAGCACTTCACGCCGAACGCTTCCAGCGGCGACAATGGATGCGGACGTGACGATGGGGAAAGGAAACGCGCAGTGGGATTGACTGGAGAAGCAGGTCCCTCCGCTCCGCGCCCGGTGTGGGCTACGGCCGGGATGACAAGCCATTTTTTGTTGCCGGCGATTGGGTTCTGTCTGATGCTGGCGGGCTCGGGACCGCTGTGTGCGCAGGAGGCGCAGCATGGGACGGGCATGGCCGCAGGGGAGCAGCACCAGGCGGTGTTCGACCAGCAGCATCGTGTGATCACAGCGGGCGGCTTCGTGAAGACGGGGCCAGTGGTCTTTCAGGATATTGCGAAGGCGGCGGGGCTGACGAGCTGGCATCATACGTCGGGGACGAAAGACAAGCCGTACATCGTGGAAGCGAAGGGGCCGGGGGTATGCCTGATCGATTACGACAACGATGGGTGGCTGGACATCTATTTCGTGAACGGGTCGACGCTGGACGCGATGAACGGGAAGGCCGCGGCGCCGCATGCGGCGCTGTTCCACAACAATCATGATGGGACGTTTACCGATGTGACGGAGAAGGCGGGCGTGGCAAATGACCGCTGGGGGTATGGCTGCGCGGTGGCGGACTACGACAACGATGGCTGGCCGGATTTGTATGTGACGAATTATGGGAAGAACCGGCTGTACCGCAACAACCACGATGGGACGTTTACCGATGTGGCGGAGAAGGCGGGCGTGGATCTGGGGACGTGGTCGACGGGTGCGACGTTTGGCGATTACGACGGGGACGGGCGGCTGGATTTATTTGTGGCGGGGTATATCGCTTTCGATTTTGTGCATCCGCCGGTGTCGGGATCGAGGACGGTGAACTACGCGAACTGCCAGTATCGCGGGGTGGTGACAATGTGCGGGCCGCGGGGATTGCCGGGTGAGCGTGATCATCTGTTCCACAACAACGGCGATGGGACGTTCACCGACGTGAGCGAGAAGCTGGGCGTGGACAACAAGAACGGCTACTACGGGCTGGGCGCGCTGTTTGCGGATGTGAACAACGACGGCAAGCCGGACCTGATTGTAGCGAACGATTCGACGCCGAATTATCTGTACATCAACAAGGGGAACGGCACGTTTGAGGACGACAGCTATCTGAGCGGGTACGCGCTGAACGCGGATGGGCGCGAGGCGGCGAATATGGGCATCGCGGCCGGGGATTACGAAAACAATGGACATCTGGACCTTGTGAACACTACGTTTGCGGACGATTACGACATCGTTTTCAACAACGACGGCAAGGGGAACTTCACGGATGTGAGTTATCAGTCGGGGGTGGCGGCGCCGACGATTCCTTTTGTGGGATTCGGCGATGGGTTTCTGGATTACGACAACGACGGATGGAAAGATTTGTTCATCGCCAACGGACATGTGTACCCGGTGGTGGACGAGCATCCGGAGTGGGGAACGAGCTATGCGGAGCGCCCCCTGCTGTTTCACAACATGAAGAATGGGAAGTTCGAGCTGGTGCCTGCCGTGGAAGGGACGGGGCTGGCGGTGGTGACGGTGGGGCGCGGCGCGGCGTTTGGGGATTTGTTCAACGACGGAAAAATCGATGTGGTGATGAACAACATGGACGGGGTTCCGGTGCTGGAGCGGAATGTGAACCCGGATCATCATCACTGGGTGGAGCTGAAGCTGGTCGGAGGACCGAAAAGTCCGCGGGACGCGGTGGGCGCGACGGTGTATCTGACGGCAGGCGGGATGCGGCAACGCGGCGACGTGCTGAGTGGGGGAAGTTATTTGTCGTCGAACGATCCACGGGTGCATTTCGGGCTGGGCGATGCGGATCATGTCGAGCAGGTCGAAATCCATTGGCCCGATGGCGTGGTGGAGAAGCCGAAACTGCCGGCGGTGGATCGGATTTTCACGATCGAAGAGGGGAAGGGGATCACGGGGACATTGTGCGTCACGTGCAAGGCAGGGAAATGAGCCTGGTTGAAACGAAAAAACCTCTCCGAGGCTAAAGCTCCGAATATCTGAGGCGTATTCCCCGGGCTGGAGCCCGGGCTTTCATTGTGGCCCTGCTTCGCAGGAGCAAAGAAGCGGATTCAAGCCGCTATGTGCAGCTATTGATTTTGCGGCGTGGATTTCTCTGGTCCGTTGGTGGCTGTGGTTAAGGCGCGGATGAGGTCGACTTCGTGCTGGCGGTAGGGAGTGCCGTCGGGGCGGAAGATGTCGTGGAACCAGACCATGGGCTGCTGAAGGGTGTAGGGGCGCTCCCAGGAATCCCACGGATACCAGGTTTGGGTTTTGCCCTGGACGAAGCCCCAGTTGATGGCGGCAACGCGATACTTTTGCGCGAGGGGCAGGATGGTGTCGAAGGTGCTGCCCGCGCCGCGCGCCATGTACTCCGTGCAGAGGATGGGGCGGTGGTACTGCTCGAGGAGCAGGACGTGAGCCTCGAAGTCTTCGGGCCAGCCGTAGTTGTGGAAAGACAGGACGTCGGAGTTTTCGACCTGGATGCGGGCCATGGAGGGCATGGTTTTGAGGGAGGTCCAGTCGCCCCACCAGAGGCCGCTGGTGAGCGGCTGGATGGGATGGGCGGAGCGGGCCCAGTCGAAGACCTGAGGCAGGAGTTTTTCGACGAGGGTTTTTTTATTGCGCGGCTCCCTGGCTTCGTAAGAGGGAATGTTGGTGTTGTCGGGCTCGTTCCAGAGGTCCCATCCGAGGATGCGCGGGTCGCTGTTGAAGGCGCCGACGATGCCTTTGACGTAAGCCTCGAGGCGTGGATACTGCGCGGGATCGGCGAGGGCGGCGCTGCCGGGGCTCTGCACCCAGCCGGAGTTGTGCACGCCAGGGATAGGCGGATGCTGCGGGCCGAGTTTGGGGTCGGGATCCCAGACGGAATCGAAAAGGACGAAGATGGGGCGGATGTGGTGCTTTGCGCAGAGAGCGAGGAAGACGTCGATGCGATGACGGAAGCCGACGGGGTCCTGTTGCCAGAGGAGGTCGTGGAGGAAGACGCGCATGGTGTTCATGCCGAGGCTTTCGGCCCAGCCGAGCTCGGTGTCGATGCGCTGGGGGTCGAAGGTGTCGGGCTGCCACATTTCGAGCTGATTGATGGCATAGGCGGGGATGTAGTCGCTGCCCACCAGCCAGGGTTGCTGCGCGTACCACGCGTTGGCCTGGGCCTCGGTCCAGCGAACGCGGGATTGGGCCGCGGCGGAGAGCGCGAGGAACGCGAGAAGCGGGAAGGCGAGTGGCGCGAGGAGACGCGTTTTCATCGCGGCCATCGTACAAGAAAAATGCGGACCGTGGCCGGGAGATTTTGTGACGGCTGGACGCGCGCGCCCCTTTCTCACTTCCTATAAATTGAATACAAAGGTTGCGGCACGGAGCCATTATGAACATCAGAGAAGTCGCGCGCCTGGCGAAGGTATCGACGGCAACCGTGTCGCGGACGATCAACGGATCGGCCAAGGTGACGCCGGAAACGAAGGAGCGGGTGCAGCGCGCCATCGAGCAGCTGAAGTTCTATCCCAATACCTGGGCGCGGGCGCTGGGATCGGGGCGCAGCAGCCTGTACGGGCTGATTATTTCCGACATCACGAATCCGTTTTTTCCGGAACTGGTGAAGAGCTTCGAGGATATCGCGGTACAGAACGGCCAGGAAGTGCTGGTGGCGAACACGAATTATGATCCGGTGCGGATGGAACAGTGCGTAACACGCATGCTGCAACGCAAGGTAGACGGCGTGGCGATTATGACGTCGGAGATGGATGGACAACTGATTACGGAGTTTCACAGCCGGGAGATTCCGCTGGTGTTTCTGGACACGGGGGCGGCGCAAAAGCTGACGAGCAACATCGTGGTGGACTATGCCGCAGGCGTGGATGCCGCGGTGGAGCATATCGTGAACCTGGGGCACACGGAGATCGCGTTCATCTCCGGGCCGATGAAGCTGCGCTCGGCGCGGGTGCGGCAGGAGGCGTTTGCCGGCTGCCTGGAGCGGAAGGGGATTGGCGCGGGCCTGATGGAAGAAGGGAATCATCAGGTGGACGGCGGCCACGACGCAATGGCGCGGCTGCTGAGCGGAAAGACGCGGCCGACGGCGGTGCTGGCGTCGAACGATATGACGGCGATCGGGGCTCTGGGAGCGATCCACGAGCGGGGATTGCGCGTACCGGAGGACATTTCGATTGTAGGATTCGACGACATACAGATCAGTGCGTTCACGCAGCCGGCGCTGACGACGGTGCGGCTGTCGCGCGACGAGATTGCGCGCGTGGCGTTTCGCGCTCTGTACAGCATGCGCCAGGAAGGCGGGAAGGGCGCGGAGTATGGCGTGCGACCCAGCCTGGTGGTGCGGAAGTCGACGGGGCCCGCGCGACGGCAGCGGGTACAGAAAAAGCCGGTGGAAGCGGCGTAGGGCCGAGTCACTCATTGAGAGGGTTGTTTTCCCAGGTTTGAGCGAATGTTGGCCAGCCAGGGCCCTGCTGCTGAATCCAGCTACTGGACCTCGCCGGAGGGGCGGAGGCGCTTGAGTTCGAGGGCGCAGGCGAGAGCGTTGAGGGTAGCGAAGCGCAGGTTGTCGAGGCCGGCCCAGATCCAGAAGCGAGTGGTTTCCGGTTCTTTAGTGGTGTGCGGACGCACGCGGACAAGAATGTCGGGCTGGCCGGCGACGGTCAGATTGGTGGGCGGGTCGGATTCCGCAGTGACGATCTCGACGTGCTCGCCGGCGAGGGCGGCTTCCATCTGGTCGAGCAACGTGGGCGCGGCGAGCTCGACGGCGAGCGAGATGCCGTAACCATGAAATACAGGAGCGTGCAGGAGCTGAACATCGACGCCGGGAAGACGCCCGGCGGAGAGCAGAGCGAAGTGGCGGCGGATGCGGGATTCGCTTTTCGCGAGGCTGAACTGCGCCGCATCGCCGAAGGCGGGGGTGGTGTTGAATGCGACCTGCGTGTCGTAGACCTGCCGCGGCAGTTCCTGAAAGCTGAGGAGTTTGACGGTTTGCTGGTGGAGCTCGTCCATGGCGGCGCGCCCATATTCGGACGCGGGCTCGAGGACGGTGGCGGAGGCGCTGCGGATGGGACTGTTCTGTGCGACACGAGCCAGGAGCAGAGCCAGGGCGGTTGCGACCGGATGAGCGGGAACGATAGCAGGCGTTTCGAGGCCGGGCGCCAAATTCGGGTCGGCTGCGGCGGGGAGGGGTTCAAGCTCAGCGTCGACCCATGGAGCGCGCACCAGAACGCCGGGCTGGCCCTCGAGGGCAAAGGAAAGATCGACGATGCTGGCGCCGGCACGGTTGGCGTTCTGCCAGTGCCGAAGAGTGAGCTGCTCGTCGCCGGCAAAAAAAGCGAAGTCGACATGCGCGAAAGAGCCGGAATCGATGCGCTGAATAAAGGTGACCTCGTCTCCGACGGCTTCGAGGCTGCCCAGCTGGGCCTCGTCGTCCATGAGGAGGAAATCGGCATCGGCGAAGGGCGAGTCGGCGAGTGCGTCGTTGAGCTCTTTGCCGCGCAGCGATCCGGCGCCGACGATGGCGATTTTTGGCTGGTCCGTCATGCAAAGGGGCCCTGAGAAGACGGCCGCGGTTGAATGGCGGGGGGATGATGCCGACGCCACGAATAGGCAAGGCGCGCGATAACGCCGGAAAACAGATAGACGAGGGCCAGCACGAGAAGGATCTCGCGCGAGAAGAAGATGAGCAGGTAGATGCTGACGCCGAGGAGGACGATCCAGCGGAAAGGCTGACGGCCGGTGAGGTTGATCTCTTTGCCGCTCCAGAAGCGCCAGGTGCTGACCATGAGGAAGCCGATAAAGCCGACGAGAAGTCCCCAGATGACAGCCAGCCACCAGGTGAAGATGGGCAGGCCGATAAAACCGTGCACGACAGCGACGACGATGCCGGCAGCAGCGGGGATGGGCATGCCGACGAAATACTTGCGTCCGGGGCGGCCGGGATTTTTGGGGATGGGGTTGACGCTGATATTGAAACGGGCGAGGCGGCTGGCTCCGCAGAGGAGGAAGAGGAAGCAGACAAAGGCTCCGAACTGAACCAGCTTGAGGCGGAGTTCGTGAGGCATGGCCGGGGGCAGCATGCGGAATCCCCACGCGAAAGCGAGGATGCTGGGAGCGACGCCGAAGGTGATGACGTCGGCGAGGGAGTCGAGCTCACGGCCGAAATCGCTCTCCGTATTGGTGAGGCGGGCGATGCGGCCATCGAGGGCGTCGAAGGGGATGGCGAGGCCGATGGCGATGGCGGCGTAGTCGAAATGATGGGGTTCGAGGGCGGAACCCTCGAGGCTTTGCGTGATGGCGAAAAAGCCGGCGGCGATGTTCACGGCGGTGAAGAGCGAGGGCAGAATGAACATGCCGCGCGGGCGGCGGCGTGGGCGCGGCGCATGGCCGCGGAATTGGGCGCTGGGGCGAAGGAACGGCTGGGATTCGCTCACACCAGCATCTCCGCGCCGATGGCGGCGAGCATGGAATCGGGATCGCCTGCGGCGATGCGGGCTACGACGCTGGCTCCGCCGCGGACGCGATCGCCGCGTTTAACCAGCGGTTCGGCATGGCCGGGCAAAAGGAGGTCGGTGCGGGAACCGAATTTGATGAGGCCGACGCGCTCGCCGCGCTCCAGGTAATCGCCGGCCCGCTTGTTAAAGACGATGCGGCGGGCCAGCAGGCCGGCGATCTGAATAAAGGAAACCTGGTAGCCCTCGATGCAGTCGACGACGGCAAGGTTCTGCTCGTTGCGCTCAGAGCAGGCGGGGTTCATGGCGTTGAGGTATTCGCCCTTGCGATAGCGGACCTCGCGCAGAATGCCCTCGACGGGCGAGCGGTTGACGTGGACATCGAAAACGCTGAGGAAGATGCTGAGGCGCAGGCGTTCGCCGTCGGCGGTGGCGATGCGGGCAACCTCGGTGACTTTGCCGTCGGCGGGAGAGACGATAAGACCTCGCTCCGTGGGGATGGCGCGGTTGGGATCGCGGAAAAACCAAAGAAAGAAGGCGGCGAACAGCAAGGCGGGGATGGCCCATCCCCAGCGGCCGGTGAAGAGCCAGAGAGCGGCGGCCACCGCAGCCAGCGCCAGCCCGTAGAAATATCCGTCACGTACCATGAGAGAGATCAGACAATGAGGACCGTCGGACGATTCCGGCCGAATCGCGCTCTTCGAAACTTTGAGCCGGGCAGTAAATCCAGGACATGAGAAGGACGGAAAACCGGCGGCAAAGCAGAGCTGGACGTTCGCCCGAAAGTCTTTCCCATTCTACCCGCTTCCGGAATTGCGGCTGCTTTGGAACACGACTACCTGCAGCCGGCGGTTGCCGGAGCGAAACAGAAAGGGCCTGGATGCTCAGAGTTGAGCGAATGGATTTTGGGCTGGCGATCAGTGGAACGCTGTACCCTGAACGCTGAACGCTGTTTCCGACTATGACCCAGCTCGACCATCTCGGCATCGCTGTCCGCAGCATCGCGCAGGCTCGAAAACTTTACGAATCGCTCGGACTCGAAGTCGTCCAGGAGGAAACGGTGGAACACGAGCATGTGCGCACCGCCATGATCCCGGCAGGCGAGGCCCGCATCGAGCTGATTGAACCCACGCGGCCGGACTCGCCGGTCGGACGCTTCCTCGCCAAACGCGGCGAGGGTCTGCACCACATCGCTCTCCACGTCGACGACATCTCCGCCGCGCTGGAAACGCTGAAGGGCCAGGGCGCCCGCCTCATCTCCGAAGAAATTCAAATCGGCGCCGGCGGTCATCTCTACTTCTTCGTCCATCCCGCCAGCGCGGGCGGTGTGCTGCTGGAGATTTGTGAAGATCCGCCCACCGAGTAAGGCCGACGTCTGATGCTCATCCTCTCCATCGACACCTGCGGCTCGCTCGGCACCGTCGCCCTGGCGCGGATCGAGGGGGATTCGCTTGAAATTCTCGGCCAAACCGAGCTCCCCGCCAAAACGTATTCCGCCCGGCTCGTCCCGGCCATCCGCGAAACCCTCGCTGCGCACGAAGCTACCGTCGCCAGTCTGTCGGCCATCGTGGTCACAAGCGGCCCAGGGAGCTTCACCGGGATCCGCATCGGTCTCTCGACGGCGAAAGGGCTGGCGGAAGCCCACTCGACGCCGATTCTGGCCGTTTCGCGACTCGCAGTCCTGGCCTCGAAAGCTCGGCTAGAAGCTGCCGCCCTCGACGCCAGCCGCGGCGAATTCTACCTTGGCGATTTCTCCGCGAACCGCGAAGAGCGCCTCCTCACCCGCGAAGCCTTTCAGCAACTCGCCACTGTCGGCCACTCGCTCGCTGTCTGCGAAGAATGTGTGCTCGCCGTGGCCCCGAATGCAACGCTCGTCGATCCACCCACCGCTGGCGATGCTCTTCGCTTCGCGTTTCCCCGGCTGCGCACCCAGGACTTCGATGACCCGCTCCTCCTCGACGGCAACTATCTCCGCCGCTCCGACGCCGAAATCTTTGCCAAGCCGAAGACTGCTTCCCATACCACGCCATGAACCTCAGCCCTGCGATCTTCGGCCTCCGCCCGCTGCAGGCCGTGGACCTCGACGCCGTCCTCGCCATTGCCGCCGCTTCTCCGGAGGCACCGCGCTGGAAACCCTCCGACTACGCTCCTTACTTTGCCTCGGCCACAGCCAGCCCGCCGCTGCTCCGTATCGCGATGGCCGCCATTTCCATGGGCGGCCCGGAAGAAAAGGTCGTCGGTTTCGCTGCAGGGAGCCTGCTTCTCGACGGGCAGCAGAACCTCTGCCAACTTGACTCGATGGCCGTCCACCCGGACCTGCGCCGCCATGGCGTGGGAACCGCGCTGCTCCGCGCCATCCTTGCCTGGGCGGCCCAAAACGGTGCTGACCATCTTTCCCTCGAAGTCCGTGCCGGCAACACCTCCGCGATCCGCCTCTATGAGCGTCTCGGCCTGCGCCCGGAAGGCCACAGGCCACGCTATTACGCTGATCCTGAAGAAGATGCCCTGATCCTGGGCATGCCGGTTACCCAGGTTTGCAACCAGGCCGATTTCCACTAAAAACGTTGTTGAAGGCCGGGCTGCCACAGTGCTAGCGTGGTACGTCTCACTAATGTGAGCGAATTCGCCCGGCGAAACCGACAGCCGCGGCTCCGCCGGGAAGATCCCGCAACGGAGGTGTCGTCTATGGGTCTGGAAGCGAACGGTCAGCCGGATAGTGAAGCAATACGCCGTTTGGAAGAAGAGCATCGTCACTATTCGGAAAAGCTCGAAGCTCTGCTCCAAAAACCCTGGCTTTCTGAAGACGAGCAACTCGAGGAAGTTCGCCTGAAAAAGCTCAAATTGCATATTAAGGACCAGTTGACGCTGGTTCGGGGTCAGGCTCGGGCCTTCAGCGCCGCCTGACGCGAGTTCGCACTCCCATATTCCATCTCTCACCGCGACGCATCGCCATCGCTCCATTGGGAGTGTTTGCGCCGATTCCGTATTCTCTTCTCAAAACGGGTTCAACGTTCCTTCTCCCATCTGCCAACTGCGGAGAACGCAGGCGAATGTCTGCGCTTCGACTTCATCGTGACCGTCAGAGGCCTGCAGTTGGGTTCTGGTCGTTAGCTGAAAACACTTTCCGCGCGAGTTCGGCAACGAGTTGCCAGGGATCCTGCTGGCCGGAAGCGATGCGGGCGGCGTGAAACCGGAGGAGTTTTGCGTCGAAGCCGTTGTTGCGGGCGCGGCGCATGAGCTCGGTGCGGAGCATGCTGTCAAGACGGCGCTGCCAGTGCTCGGTGCGGCGGGCTTCGAGACGGTTCTCCTGGCGCAGCCACTGTTCCATTTCGTTGAGGGCCACAGCGAGAGCGGGGATGCCGTCGCCGATAGTGGCGATGGTGCGGATGACGGGCGGTGTTCGGAGTTCGTGTTTGGCAGCGAGGGACTGCAGGGTGCGGATCTCCTGCTCGACGCGATCGGCGCCGTCGCGGTCGGATTTGTTGACGACGAAGATGTCGGCGATTTCCATGACGCCGGCTTTGAGGCTCTGCACGTCGTCGCCCATGCCGGGAACAAGGACGACGAGGGTGACGTCGGCGAGGCGGGCGATCTCGATCTCATCCTGGCCGACGCCGACGGTTTCGATAAGGAGAATGTCTTTGCCGCTGGCTTCGAGGACAAGGGCGACGTCGGCGGTAGCGAGGGCGAGTCCGCCGAGGGAGCCGCGGGTGGCCATGGAGCGGGCGTAAAAACCAGGATCGCTCGCATGCTCGCGCAGGCGAATGCGGTCGCCGAGGAGCGCGCCGCCGGTGAAGGGGCTGGTGGGATCGACGGCAATGAGGCCGACGGTGCGGTCGGCATGGCGGTACTGCTGGGCGAGGCGATCGACCAGGGTGCTTTTGCCGACTCCGGGGGCGCCGGTGATGCCGATGCGGAGGGCTCCGCCCCAGCGAGCAGGCTCGCCGGGGGCCCCGGTTGCTCCACCCCGTCGAGCAGGCTCGCCGGGGGCCCCGGTTGCGGAGCCGGTGTGAGGGAAACAGGCAGAGAGCAGGGCGGGCGCTTCGGGGGAATCGTTTTCGACGAGCGAGATGGCGCGGGCGAGGGCGCGGGTGTCGCCGGAGCGGAGGCGGTCAACGAGGCCGTTAATGGTGGATGCGTCGGTCAACTGAAACAGGATAGCTCTTAGCTGCCAGCCCGTAGCCGGTAGCTGGTGGCGGGTAGCCTGAGGCGGTGACGGCGCTTGTTCAGGCAGGCTTTTGTGCCATGGCCAGAGAGAGGCGGCCGGCGCTTGCGGGCGGGCGTGGGTCAAGGCCGGCGGCGGCGAGTTCGGCGACGACCTGGCCGGGCGAGAGGCGGAGTTTGGGGTAGCTGCTTTTTTCCAGGGTCCACTGGGAGGGACGAGTGGGGCTGCGGGTGTAGACGAGGTCATGAACCTGCACGGTGGTGGGGCTGACGTATTCGAGGAAGCAGGTCATGATTTTGTGGTCGTCAGCGTGGACGGGGATGAAACGGTCGGCGCCGGTGAGCTCGTGGGTGAGGTCGCGCCAGGTGAGGGTGAAGAAGCCTCCGGGAGCCAACGCAGTGGCGACGGCGGAGAAGAGATGGCGGACGGAATCGAGATCGGGAAGGTGGGTGAGGGTGTCGCCCATGCAGACGATGACGGCGGCGGTCCTGGGTGCGACGAACTCGCCGAGTTCGAGCATGTCGGCATTGTGGGTTTCGACGTTGGCGTGCGGCGAGTGGGAGCGAATGGCGGCTTCGAGCTCGGAGAGGAGCCCGGCGCTGGAATCGATGGCGAGGACGGGCGAGAAGGCGAGCTGGGCGAGGGCGAGGGACTGGAATCCGGGGCCGGAGCCGAGGTCGACGGCGAGGCCGCGCGGGGCGTCTTTGAGGAGGGGCTCGAGAATGGCGCGCTGTTCGGTTACTTTTTCGTCGAAGGGCCGAACATCCAGGAGTAGTGGTGGGCGAGCAGATTGCGGTAGTGGTCGGCGGCGGTGGGCATGTGGGGAGATTGTAGCGGTTGCTGTGGCTCCAACCGTCGTGCGGCGAAATCTGTTTTTTCACAGGATGGAGGTTGATCTTTCTTCGGTCAGTTGGGTACAACGTGATGCGGCAGGAATCTTTCAACAAGGAGAAACCCGATGATTGCGAACCGGAGAACTCGAATGGGGCTGATGGCGTGCGCTGCAGTGGCGCTGGGCCTGTTTGCGGCAGGCGCGGCGGCTCAGGGACCGTTCAGGCTGAGCAGCACGACCTTCTCCAACGACAGCACTCTGCCGCTTTCCATGATCCTGAACGAACAGAGCAATGGGGTGAACGTGTGCACGGCCAACGGCGCCGCGGGAGGCGATGAGTCGCCGCAACTTTCCTGGACGGGTGCGCCGTATGGCACGCGCTCCTATGTGGTGGTGCTCTACGATGTGACGGCGGCGTTTACGCACTGGGGCATGTATAACATTGCGCCGGACGTGACGCAGTTGCCGCAGAACGCAGGCCAGGCCGGCAGTCATTACGGCTCCCAGATCGAGAATGATTTTGGGCTGGGGCAGCAATACGACGGGCCGTGTCCACCGGCGAATGTGGCGCCGGATGCGCACCAGTACGTGTTCACGGTGTATGCGCTGAGCACCCCTTTGGTGCTGCCGAGCTCGGCGAATTTCCCGGCCAACGGCGAGACGCTGTATCACGCGCTGATTGAAGCGGGCGAGCAGGGAGCGATTCTGGGCAAGGCGAGCCTGACGGGGTACTACTCGTCGACGCCTCCTTCGAATTGAGGGTGCGCCCACTCGAGCGAAAAACGGGCTTGAACTGGGCAGCCCGAATTTCATCCCCGTGATGGCGTAGTTGCGCGGCGCGTCTACTGGTAGCGCAGCCACTTCCATTGGCCGCTATCGAGCTGGAAGAGGGAATGGCCCACATGACGCGAGCCGTTGGTGAGGACGGTTTTGACTTCCGCGGGCAGGTCGGAGAAGTCGTACTCCCAGGTGTAAGCGACGAGGCGCTGGCTGTGGTCCGCGGTTGGATCTACGATGCCGGTGATCTCGACGATGTGCCAGTGGAAGGTTCGCCCGACTTTGAGATAGACCCCTGGATTCTGCTCGCTGATGCCCGCGGGGAAGATGCCCTGGCAGGCGGCGAACTGATGGCTGCGCACGCGCTTGTCGCCCGGGTCGGGGAGGCACGGTTGCGTGGCCTGGATATCGAGCGGGGCGAGAAGGTTCTCGCTGAGGGCTTTGAGGTTGCGGGCCTGGTCCTGGGTGAGCGTGAACTCACTGGCGGCCGTAGCGGCGCCGAGCTGGTCCAGCATTTGTTTCGCGGCGTCGTTGGTGAGTTCCTGAGCAAGGGCGAGCGCGGAGACAGAGAAAGCCAGGATGAGGATTGCCCAAAGACGGATTGTTGTTCCGTTCACCGGAACCTCCTGGGTTGGATTTTTTGGCAACGGGCAGTGGGAAGGTTGACTTATGGTACGACGAAATTGGTCCTGTGTGGGAGGGAAGAGATTTGGCTCCTGGGGCGAAGAAGGTGCGGGGGCTGGCGCGCGCGCCGTTCTCCGAGACTAAAGCCCGGGCCTGAAGGCGCATTCCTGATTAGGCGGATGGTTCCTGGCCCGAAGGCCGGGCTTCCTCCGTGGTCCTGCTGCGCAGGACGAGACGTAGCCGGTGTGCTGTTAGACTCAACTCCCGAGGCGGATGATATGGCTCCTCATCCCCTGGAGGGGTGCACCTTTAATATTTCGCGGCCGATGACCATGCGCTGGATTTCGCTGGTGCCTTCGCCGATGGTGCAGAGTTTGACGTCGCGATAGAACTTCTCGACGGGATAGTCCTTGATGAAGCCATAGCCGCCGTGGAGCTGGACGGCTTCGTCGCAGATGCGCACGGCGACCTCCGATGCGTAGAGCTTGGCCATGGAGGATTCACGGGTGACGCGCTGGCCCGCGTCCTTGAGGACGGCGGCGCGGAGGGTGAGGAGGCGTGCGGCGTCGAGTTCGGTGGCCATGTCGGCGAGCTTCCACTGAATGCCCTGGAATTCCGCGATGGCTTTGCCGAACTGGCGGCGTTCTTTGACATATTTGACGGACGCGTCGAGAGCGCCGCGAGCGATGCCGAGAGAGAGCGCCGCGATGGAGATGCGGCCGCCGTCGAGGGTGCGCATGGCGTCGACGAAGCCTTCGCCTTCTTTGCCGAGGAGGTTTTCGGTGGGGATGGCGCAGTCCTCGAAGATGAGCTCGGAGGTGTCGGAGGCGCGGAGGCCGAGCTTATTCTCTTTTTTCCCGGCGCGGAAGCCGGGCGTGCCTTTTTCAACGATAAAAGCGGAGAGGCCGTGCGTCCCCTGCGACTTATCGGTAACAGCGATGATCACAGATATGTCGGCATAGTGGCCGTTCGTGATGAAGGTCTTGTTGCCGTTGAGGACGTAGTGGTCGCCGCGGCGGACGGCGGTGGTGCGGGCCGCGGAGGCGTCGGAGCCGGAGCCGGGCTCGGTGAGGCCCCAGGCGCCGAGGTGCTCGCCGGTGGTGAGTTTGGGGAGGTAGTGGCGGCGCTGGGCGTCGGAGCCGGCGAGGAAGATGTGGTTGGTGCAGAGCGAATTGTGGGCGGCGACGATGATGCCGATGCTCCCATCAACCGCGGAGAGCTCTTCGATGGCGAGCATGTAGTCGACGTAGCCGAGGCCGGCGCCGCCCAGCTCGACAGGAAAAATAACGCCGAGGAGGCCCATGTGGCCGAGCTGGCGGACGACCTCGGCGGGGAATTCGGAGGCTTCGTCCCAGCGAAGGACGTTGGGGGCGATTTCGCGCGCGGCGAATTCGCGGATGGAGCGGCGGAGGGCTTCCTGGTCCTCGGTGAGGGTGAAGGGGAAGGTGGACTGCTGGGTGGGGGTGGACTGGGCGGTGGTGGTCATGAGGGCTCGCGGAGGAGAGATAAGGAAAACGGGGTAGGGTAGCAGAGTTGAGGCGGGGCCGTCCACGCGGGCGCGCTTCGCTACAGGTGCAGTCACCGCAGAGGACTCAGAAAGTCACAGAGAACGAGAGAGGACCCCAAATGCCGCTGGGTCTCGAAACCGAGACCCGGGGCAGGCAATATCCATCCGAAAGCACCTGTCGCAAAGCTAACGCAGGCTGGCAGGGGGTGGGGTGACGGCGGCTAGTTGTTTGTAGGCGGCTTCGGGGAGTCTGAGCGAAGCGGCGGCGATGTTTTCTTCGAGGTGCTTCGGCGACGAGGTTCCCGGGATAGGGAGCGTGACGGGGGAGCGGCGCAGGAGCCAGGCGAGCGCGACCTGGAGAGGCGAGGCGTCGAGGTCTTTGGCGATTCTGTCGAGCAGGTCGTGGGCCTCGCGGACCTGGCCGAGCGGTGCCCAGGGGATGAAGGCGATGCCATTCTTCTCGCAGTGGTCGAGGAGGAAGTCCCACTCGCGGTCGGCGAAGCTGTAGCGGTTCTGGACTGAGACGATGGGGGTGATTTTGCGGGCGCGCTCGAGGTGTTCGAGGGTGACGTTGGAGAGGGCGATGTGGCGGATTTTGCCCTGCTGGCGGAGTTTTTCCAGCGTCTCCATGGAGGCGTCGAAGGAGACGGCGGGGTCGGGCGTGTGGAGCTGGTAGACGTCGATGCGGTCGAGTTTGAGGCGGCGAAGGCTGCCGCTGACGGCTTCTTCGAGGTGTTTGGGGCTGGAGTTGTGGATCCACTGGCCGGGGCCGACGCGCTCCCATCCGCCCTTGGTGGCGATGACGAGGCCTTTGGAGTAGGGGTGAAGGGCTTCGGCGATGAGTTCCTCTGAGACGTTGGGGCCGTAGGAGTCGGCGGTGTCGATGAAGTTGACGCCTAATTCCACGGCGCGGCGGAGGGTTTTGATGGCGGTGTCTTTATCTTTGGGGGGGCCCCAGATGCCCGGGCCGGTGATGCGCATGGCTCCAAAGCCAAGGCGGTTGACGGTGAGGTCGCCGAGGTTGACCTGACCGGCGGCGGCAGCATTGGGGACGGCGGTCTGCGGGGCGGTAAATGTGGGCATGGATTCTCCTGTTACCTGGATTCGATGAGGGACGGAGGCCGATGGTTCCGCGCCCGGTTCGGCGGGAAAAGGAGCAATTTTCAGAATAGTCGTTTTGGCGGGATGAAAAGTGCGGCTCACCCCCCGGCGGGGAAAACGTATGCTGCGTTAGCGGGCTGATAATTCCGGGAAAGGGGGAGACGCCATGGAGGGATATTGGCTCACGCACTATGACGTGGGCGCCGCGCATGGCGATGGGATCGCGATGCTGCATGGGGGAGAGCTTCTGGGCGGCGACCTCGAACACATCTGGAGCGGCAGTTACGAGGAGGAAGGGCCGAAGGTGTTTGCGCGGATCCGGATTGCGCCGTTTGTGACCCGGCAGGAAGAGGGGACGATGGCGCGGGAGAAGCCGATGATCCTGTCGCTCGAGGGATATTGCACGGAAGAGTTTGCGCGGCTGGAGGGGCACCCGGATCAGCGGGAGGATCTGCTGTTCCAGGTGGAGATGCGCAAGTGCAAGTCGATGGGACGCGCGGGGGCGGCTAAGGCGGCGTAAACAGGGAGCAGGGAGCAGCAGGAGCTGCCGAGTCGGAGGAGCGAACGGCGGGGTCTTCCTTGCACACGAGGCAAGTCAAGAGCCTAAATCTCGTCGATGGGTTTGTCGGGTTGGGAGTTGTAGATCTCCTGGACGCGGCGGACGGTGTCGATTTCGGCGACAGGTTTGTCGTTTCTGATTCTCAAAATGCGGGGAAAACGGAGGGCGAAGCCCGAGGCGTGGCGCGAGGAGCGCATGACATTGTTGAAGGCGACTTCGAGGACCACGGTGGGCTCGACGGTGCGGAAGTGGCCGTAGTCCGCGAGGGTGTGGGCTTTGAAGTAGACGGTTAGATCGGCAATTTCCTGGTCGGTGAGGCCGGAGTAGGCTTTGCCTACATTTTTCAGCGCCGCCTCGGGGTCGTCGGGGCCGGCATCGGGATCGCGGACGGCGAAGGTGTAATCGCTGAGGACCTGGGCGCGGCGGCCGTTGCCGTATTCGACGCCGGTGACGACAACATCCAAAGTGGCGAGTTCGCGCTTAAGCTTGAGCCAGGCGAAGCCGCGGCGGCCGGGCTGGTAGGTGCTGGCGAGGGACTTGATCATGACGCCTTCGTTGCCGTGTGCGCGGGCGTCGAGGTATGCCTGGTCAAGTTGGGCTGACGCGTCGGGCCCGATTGAGAGGTGCGTGGCGGCGGCGAGGATAAGGCGCGGGAAAGCCCTCTCGGCGCGAGCCTTCTCGGTACGGTCGGTGAAGAGGTCCGACTGTCCGGGGGGTTCGGTGGCGGCGGTCGCCGGGGACCAGCGGGCGGCGAAGTCTTCGAGCTGGCGGCGGCGTTCGGCGAGGGGGTGCTCGAGGAGCAGCTGGTCGCGGCGGTAGAGGATGTCGAAGACGATGAGGACGGCGGGGATGTCGCGGAGCATTTCCGCGGTGATGCGTTTGCGGCCAAGGCGCTGCTGGAGCGCGGAGAAGGAGAGCGCGCGATTGGCAGCGGGGTTCCAGGCGAGGACTTCGCCGTCCAGGATGGCGGGTTCGCCGATGGCGGTGAAGGCTTGGACGAGGTCGGGGAAGGATTCGCTGAGGTCGTCGCGATTGCGGGAGTAGAGCGCGACCCGGGCTGACTGGTTAGGGCCGGAGACTCCTGAATCGGCGGGTTCGACGTGGAGCTGGGCGCGGATGCCGTCGAACTTGTCTTCGAGTTGAACTGCGCGGATTCCCTCGCGGTTAGCGCCTGGAGCGAGATCTGTTTGTTCGGCGATTTCTTCGGTGAAGCGGGCGACGGCTTCTTCGGCGGTCGCGACAGGGCTGGCGAGCATGAAGCCGATGGGGTGGAAGAGCTTCATACGCGCCTGATCGAGGCGGCCGGCAGCGGCGAGGGCGACCACTTCGGGCAGAGAGCCGAGGAGCATGCTGGCACGGCGGACCGCTGTTGGCTGGGCGGAAAATGCTTCGG
>JASHPM010000012.1 GCA_030038115.1 Acidobacteriaceae bacterium
CAGATTGGCCGTCAACACCACCCGCAGCAGCGTGTCGTAGAGAGCATCCACGTTGCGATAGACCGCGAACGCCTCGGGCACCGAACCTGGCGCCGCATCCGCATGATCCATCAGCCCCGGGAGTGTCTCGTTCAGATCCCGCTGGATGGACGAAACGTCCTGGTCCGCCGCCGACTTGACGTCGTTCGGCGCCTTCCATCGATGAATCGAAATGCCCCCCAGCGACTGCCCAACCTGCGCCAGCGCCGGACGCAGCGTGCTGGAAACGGAAATCGAATTCGGTGCCGCGGGCACAGCGCTCTGGGCGGACACAGTCCAGCAAAGCGTTGCCACCAGCAGCGCGATCGGCGCGCGCGCGAAGAACATATCACCTGGTCGATGCTTCCTCGCGGCCGGCAGTTGCCAGCCCGCGCGGGAATCGCCCAAAGGACTGCACCGAAGTGCAGTCGCTGGCGCCCCTGATTCGTTGACGAATTGTTCCAGCTCCATGAAAATAGGATAGTCCTTCCTGTGGGCCTGTGGCGCAGCTGGGAGCGCGCTTCCATGGCATGGAAGAGGTCGTCGGTTCGATCCCGACCAGGTCCACCATTCAGTCTCAGGATCCGTGCGATTTAGGACTTTTCCTCACACATTATCCAGTTCTCCCGCGAAATAGCAGGCTTTGGCCTGGAAGGACACAGGAGAGAGTTCTCCGCTGGCCGGATTCGGGTGGAGATCGGCCCCATTCTCTGAACGGGAAATGGCGAGTGTCCTTCCGCCATTGATTCGGCGCGAGCACAATTCATACCGGGAATGGCGGGGATGCAGCTGCGCGGAGCTCCGATCGCTCTGCCGGGGATATTCAGTTTGAAGGGCGTCGAAGTGTTGCAGATTGCGCCGGCATCGACTCGATATCGCTACAATAGCTGCGAAGGCGGCGATCTGACGGAAGAGGGGGTAACGAATGGCACCGGATTTAGGCAAAAACCAGAACCAGGCTAATGAGAATGGCGCCTCCTCTGGCCCTGCCGGGCCAAAGAGTATATATGTGAAGCCGAAAGAAGTGCTCTTTCCAATGGATCGCGTGAACAAGGTTGTCGAGGTGCTTTATGACGGGGGAGAGGGTAGATTCTCTGTGGCAATCCTCGACTACGTGCATGCCGGCGGAACCCACCGGAAAGAGGCAGTCGCTATTCGCTGGAACGGTACGGCCAATGAGCCGATGGGATTTCCCAGCATTGGGCAGTTCCCGGCATGGTTTTTCGTTCCGGAAGAACTCGCCTCAACGATACGATTCCTGAGTGGACAACAGTTTCAGTTCGACCTTCCGCTGGGTCCGAAAAACGCGGAACAGTTCATGGATCTCTTCGGAAGTCAATTCAGCACAGAAGCCCTGGCGAGGGCGTTGAAGGAGCGCGGATACAATATCAGTGTCGGGATATAAAGTACATGGGTTATCGGCGGGTTCTTATATGGTTTAGCTCTGAAGCAGCCGTCATATATCTTCCAGGCTATATTGCGCCTCCGCGCTTCATGTTGTAACTTATGCCTCCCGATGGTCGAACCCCGCAGTCGATTGCAAAATGGATTTTGTCGAACAGCCGATTCGAGCGCTGGACAACGCGGGATCGGATCCCGGCTCGACTTCGACGCTGTCAGCGATATCAGGAATTATTCCCCGTAGGGCACCCAGATGTTTTTCACCTGCGTGGCGTGTTGCAGGAACCAGCGGCCTTCGGCTTGGGTCGGACTGAACCAGTCGTATTCGCGGCCGTCGTTGGTCCACACCTGCTTCATATTGCCGATCGAGGCAGCCCGCACCATCGCGGCTTCCTCATTGCTCCGGAAGCACCAAATGGCCTCGACCCCGTCGTGCTCTGCCAGGGTCTTGCCCAGTTCGGCTGGCCGGCCGGCGACGAGATTCACGACCCCCCCGGGCAGATCGCTGGTCTCGAGCACCTGATACACATCACCGAGAATGAGCGGGTAGCATTCTGAGGGAACGGCCACCACGGTGTTCCCCGCAGAAATCGCCGGCAAGACCAGCGAGAGCAGCCCCAGCAGCGGCGCTTCCGTCGGGGCGAGAATGCCGATGGTCCCCACCGGCTCCGGCAGGGCGATGGTGATATTCCGTCCCGGCGGATGATGCACGACTCCCTCGTATTTGTCCGCCCACGCGGCATAGGTAAAGACGCGCTGGACGGAAAGATCGATCTCGGCCGCGGCCTGCTCCTCTCCTACGGCAGCGGCAAGCCGGTGCGCGATTTCATCGCGGCGCTGGATCATGTTTTCCGCGATGTAATAGATCACCTGGGCGCGGCCATGAGCCATCGTTCGCGCCCAGCCGGAGGCGGCGCGCGCGGCTTCCACGGCGTTGCGGATGTCCTTGCGATTCCCGAGGGGCGCTTCGCCGAGCAACTGGCCGTCGCGGCCGTAGACAGGGAAGGAGTAACCGGAGTCAGGCCTCGCCTGTTTGCCGCCGATGTACTGTTTCACGGTGCGGTCGATAGTTGCGCCGGCCGGAGCAAAACCATTCTGCTCGTCCGGAGTTTCCTCGCGATCGGATGCGGCCTTAGCCGGCGGCAGCGAGTGCAGCCATTTCGGCGTCAGATACTCGAGCATTCCCTCGCGTCCGCCTTCGCGGCCATAGCCGGATTCGCGATAGCCGCCGAATCCGCACGCCGCGTCGAACTGGTTGGTCGAGTTCACCCAGACCACGCCCGCCTTCACCTGGGCCGCCAGGTCGAGCGCCACGTTGATGTTCTCGCTCCAGATGCTGGCAGCCAGTCCGTACACGGTGTTGTTCGCCAATTCCGCCGCTTCTGCCGGTGTCCGGAACGTCATCGCGGCCAGCACTGGGCCAAAAATCTCTTCCTGCACCACCGTCGCTGACGGATGGACATCGGTCAGCAGCGTGGGCGGGAAGTAGCAGCCCTTTTCCGGCAGCTGGTTGCGTGGCTGCCAGCAGCGCGCGCCCTCCGCGATGCCCGCGTCCACCATGCGGCGGATAGTCTCGAGCTGCACCGGCGAAACAATCGCGCCAATGTCAATCGCCTTATCCAGCGGATGCCCGACCCGCAGCGTCTCCATACGCGCGCGGACTCGCGCATACAGCGTTTCGGCGACCCGTTCCTGCACCAGCAGCCGCGACCCCGCGCAGCACACCTGCCCCTGGTTGAACCAGATGGCGTCCACCAGGCCTTCCACCGCGGAGTCGAGATCGGCGTCGTCGAAGACAACGAAAGGAGATTTACCACCCAGCTCAAGAGACAGCTTCTTGTGCGACTGCGCCGTGGCCTTGCGGATGATGCGGCCCACTTCCGTCGAACCGGTGAAGGCGATCTTGTCGATGCCGGGATGTTCGATCAGCGCCTGGCCCGTGCGCGCGTCGCAGGTGAGCACATTGAGCACGCCGGGCGGCAGCCCTACTTCCATGGCCAGTTCGGCGAACGCCAGAGCGGTGAGCGGCGTATATTTCGCCGGCTTGATCACCACCGTGTTGCCCGCGGCCAGCGCCGGCGCCACCTTCCAGGCAAACATCAGCAGCGGAAAATTCCAGGGAATGACCTGGCCCACGACGCCGCAGGCTGTGTAGCTGGGGAACTCCGACTCCAGCAGCTGCGCCCAGCCCGCATGGTGGTAGAAATGCCGCGCCACAAGGGGAATATCGATGTCCCGGCTTTCCCGGATCGGCTTGCCGTTGTCCATCGTTTCCAGCACCGCCAATCGGCGTGAATGTTTCTGGACTTGGCGCGCCAGCGCGTAGAGATATCGCGCCCGCTCATGCCCGCTCAGCTCCTGCCATGCCGGGAGAGCTTTCCGCGCCGCGCCCACGGCGGCTTCGACGTCGTCCTTGTTGCCCTTCGCGACCTCGGCAATGGTGTCGCCGCTGGAGGGATCGCTGGTGACCATATATTCGCCGCTGGCCGGCTTCACCCACGTTCCGCCGATGAACTCCTCGAACCGGCGATGATGCCGCTCCAGCCATTGCACCGCCTCCTTCGGATCTTCCGGCGCGGCTCCGTATTCCATGGTGTAGAACTTTTCTGCAATGCTCAAGCGAACTCCTTCCAGGACTCGAAAACCATCTAGGCGATGGGGTGACGGTACGCCGCCGAATAACGGCCGGTCAGATGATGCTCCAGCTGACGTTCGATGTCGGCCAGCATGCCGCTGGCGCCGAACCGGAACAGCGACGGTTCCAGCCACGGGCGACCGAGTTCGTCTTTCATCATCGCCAGCCAGTCCAGAGCCTGCCGCGCGGTCCGGATGCCGCCGGCCGGCTTGAAGCCCACTGCCATGCCAGTCCGCTCGGCGTAGTCGCGGATGGCGCGCGCCATCGTCAGCGATACCGGCAGCGTCGCGTTCACTGCTTCCTTGCCCGTCGACGTCTTGATGAAGTCCGCGCCCGCCATCATAGCAACCCAGCTGGCGCGCGCCACGTTGCGCAGCGTCATCAGGTCTCCGGTGCCGAGGATGGCTTTCATGTGCACCGGGCCGCAGGTCTCTTTGAACGCGGCGATTTCGTCGTATAGCGCTTGCCACTCGCCGTTGAAAACGTGCGCGCGGGTGATGACGATGTCGATCTCTGACGCGCCGGCTTCAATGGAGCGGCGAATTTCCTCTACGCGTTCCGCCAGAGGCGATAAGCCGGCCGGAAATCCAGCCGAGACCGCGGCGACCGGGATGGCCGATCCCTCGAGCGCCTTGACCGCCGTTTCAACAAACGTGTGATAGACGCAGACGGCGCCGACGGTCAGGTGCAGCTCCTCCAGGCCCAGGCCCTCCACCAGATGCCGCTGCAGCGGGTTCCGCGCCTTGGCGCACAGCCGCTTCACGCGCTCGGTGGAGTCGTCGCCACTGAGTGTCGTCAGGTCCATACAGGCGATGGCGCGCAGCAGCCAGGCTGCCTGATGCTCCTTCTTGACGGTGCGCCGCGCGCAGTGCGTTGCCGCTCGTCGCTCCACCGCGCTGGTGTTGACGCGCACTTCCTCGACCCAGTCCAGATTGAGAGGAATCCGCCGGTTGGATTCGAGAACGCGCCCGTTCAGGACCACTTGAACGGGTTGAACCGCGTGGGCCGGGCTGTGCGCAGATGCTGGTGGCTGGAGAGCCGTATTGCTCGGAATTTCCATTTTGTCTCTCGGCTGCACGTAATATACTACCGGTCGCTTCCTCTCGCGATTCACCATCGTGATCTTCTGCGCCCGTGGAGTCGACTGAGTTTACGCTGTGGGTATGACCCTGAGCGACTTAGTATCTTATCCGCAGTGGATTCCGGGATAACTCGCCTGGAACGGGTTCCCTCTTTGTTGGCTGGTTGCACTCACAACACCGCACGGATCGCACGAACAGGAAAGAAGTACAGGATGAGCGCCTCTGGACGTGCGCGTATCGCAGCCGCGCAGCGGAAAAGGTGGGCCGCTCCGAAAAGAGCCGCGAAGAAAGCAGTCTGGACTTCTACCAGGGAGGTCATTTTCGCGGCGCCCGCGCAATAGACAGGCGCACGACGGATTTCTCAGAATCCTTCTTGAAAGGACTTTGGAGACACCAAACCCTCACGCTTGCTCTACAAGTCGAAACGGCGTTTGATCCTCTCCGATACCTGCATGAGTCGGCACAATTTCCCAGATCAGACGAAACTGTTCGCTGATCAGGCTGAAATACTTCCCTGTTAAACAATCGGCGCCTCGCTCCCGGTAAGAGACACAACCCTCCTCAATTCAGAGGACTAGGGGACGCTCCGTTGGAACTTTCTGAGGGAAGACGCTCGCAATTCCCTGTATTTTTCCCTGTTAGCACGGAAATGGGCATCGGAGAGCGGTTCGCTGAGGACTCCGTCCTCCACCAAATCAATCGATAATTCAAAACCCGGCGAGCGTTCACGGGCAGAGCGTTTGCGTCATAACCCGCCATTCCGGTGCTCCTGGCAGGGTTTCCATCGCTGCCCGCTTGGCTTCCATGCGGACGCAGGCTCTCAGATTCAGGCATTTCGATGGAGCCCGTTGCTGCGCTCGTCAAATACTTGCCTGTTCGATCGCAGCATTCTGAGCGCGGGAGGGTGTGACCTGAATCACTGACCATCGTTTTCACGGCAGCGTAGCCTGGGCGTGGTCTCACGAGGTCAGCGCCATGGCCACCGTCACTCCTGCCCTGCAAACTGAGAGCCTTCGCACATTACCGGGCGACCCGGTACGCCAGATTCAGTGGCGCTTTGCGGACCGCTACGATCTGCAGATGCTGGTGCAGGCCGTGCGCGAGGTGGCGCGCGGGCCGGTGGCGCGGCTGGTGGCGGGCGGCGCGCGGCAGTCGCATGAGTGGACGCCCGAGAAGCATGCTCTGCTGGAGGCCTTTGACGCGTCCGGGATCACGGCGGCCTTTCTGGATGTGGAGAACGGCGGCTATCTCGAGGGCCCGAAAAACTTGGCGCTGGCGCTGATCGCGTTTGAGCTGGCGTGGGTGGACGCGGGTGCCGCGACGGCGAGCCTGGCGGGATGCCTGGCGTTGTCGCCGATCCACGAGCGCGGAACCCCCGAGCAGCGTGCGCATTATATGAAGCTGTGCGCGCCGGCAGCCCCCGGTGAGGATCGCAAGCCGTGGCGTGGCGCATTTTGCCTCACCGAGCCGCTGCCCTATGTGGGCGTGGACACCGGCATGCTGAGCGGCAAAGTGCGCATCGCGGAATGGAAAGACGGCAAAGAGCCGCTGCTGCAGGTGGAGAAGCGCGGACGGTTTATCACGAACATGGGCTTTGCGAATTTCGTGACGGCGGCCGTGGATTCAGGCGATCAACGCATCAGCGGCAGCTGCGTGGTGATTTTGGAAGAGACCGATCCTGGGATCTTCGATCGCGGCGCCGTGACGCGGAAGCTGGTGCATCAGCTTTCGTCGACCAGCGATCCCATCTTCAGCCTCACGGTGCCAGCCAGCCGCATCGTGGGCGGGTACACGGTGAAGGACGGCTGCATCGTTCCGAACTTCAGCCACAGCGAGATTATCGAAG
Source organism: Acidobacteriaceae bacterium (assembly GCA_030038115.1). Lineage (GTDB taxonomy): Bacteria > Acidobacteriota > Terriglobia > Terriglobales > Acidobacteriaceae > Palsa-343. The sequence continues at coordinate 6,983 of JASHPM010000012.1, forward strand.
CGGTCTTCAGGCGGACCCGGGTCACAGTGGCCATTATGACGTCGGCCAAGCTGCTGAGCGCCGTGGAACCGGTAGTGCGCTACCAGCGGAATCGCTTTCGTGGCGCGGAGCAGACCACGCCGGGCTCGGTGCGGCACGAATTGGGATTGCAGCAGCGCGAGGATGCTCTGCATCGCGTGGTGGATTTGTGGGCCATGGGCGAGGCCAGCGCCGCTTTAGGATTCGCGGCGGCGCGTGCGTTCGACGAACTGGATCCGTTGGAGAAACAAAAGGACGCGATCCTGGCGGCGGAGGGGATCAATGGCGGGCGCGCAGAGCTGAAGAAGCTGAAGAGCGTGTGGCCAGCCGCGTTGGAGCACCTGCGGCGAGGCAGCGGAATCGAAACGCCGCTTGTTGCATCGCGGGATGTGCTGGAACGCGAGGCGAAGCAGGACGCGCTCGCACGCTATGTGTTGGCGGATGCCGTTGCGGGAGTCCTGTGTCCGGCAGCGAAGCTGTGGAACACAGGCTTGGGCGCGAACGCGATGCGTGAGGCGTTGAGCCTGATGGGCGGCTACGGAATCACCGAGGATTGCCCCGGCTTCCTTGCCTACAAGTGGATGGACGCGCAGCTCGAGGCGACCTACGAGGGTCCGGAGGCGGTGCAGCGTCGCAATCTGATTGTCACCATGACGCACGATCTGTTTCTGGAACAGTTCCGGATGTGGATTCCCGAGATGCGGAAGATCGCGTCACGTCGGCCCGGCACGGGCGCCTGCGAACTGGCGTCGGCGATGCGGCTGTGGCTGTGGACGTACGAGCATCTGCGCACGGCGACGGACGCGGAGGGGGCGAAGCTGTACAACTCGGCGCGCCAGGGGGTGACGTTCCGGCTGGCCGATGCGTTGTGCTGGCTGCTGGCCTCCCGCCAGCAGATTCTCGACGTAATGGAACTGGACGCGAAGCAAGCGGAGGCTGGCGACGCGGAGGGGACGGTCGCATTTCTGAGCGATCTGTGCCACGTACAGGCAGCGCGCGCGGCGGGCGAAGCGGGACGCATTTGCGCGGAGTTGGTCTACGGGTACAACGCTCATCCCAGCTGGGACGATCCGCTGCACGCGGGCTGCTTCCTGAGCGAAGAGCTGGACGCGTGGGAGTCGTGCGCGCCGGGCATCGCTGCGTACGCGCTGGATGTGCTGCAGCCGGACGGGAGTCATCCGGAAAAGGCCGGGCCCTGTGCGCAGTGTGGGGAGAACGCGGGCTTCCAGCGCCTGCGCAACCAGCTGGACCTGTGCCTGACCGGATCGCAGCTGGCGAAGGACCGCGCAGCCAAAGCCCTGGCTCAGGTGATGATTCCCGCAGTGCCGGATTATCCCCGGTAGGCGCGCATGGCAGAAGACGACGCCATCGCGGAACAAACCCCAGGCACTGCCGCTGCATCGGCGGATGAGTCGGTGGATGTTCCATTTGAGCGCCCCACAGTGGACGTGGACGTTGCCTGCGTGGGATTTGGTCCGGCGACGGCGGGCTTTTTGACGACACTTTCGCGCGGAATGGCAGCAGACCCGGAGCTGGCCAGCGCGGCCATGCCGGGGTGCCCGCCCCAGGTGGTGTGCTACGAGCGCGCCGACGATGTGGGGTTCGGCGTCTCGGGCGTGGTCACGCGCGGCCGTGCCATTCGCGCGAGCTTTCCGGATTTCGATCCCGCGCAGATTCCCATGGCCGTGCCGATTCGCAAAGAAAAGTTGGTGTACCTGCTCGATCCGGTGGGCGCGAGCCGGCGGCAGCTGGGCCTCCGGGCTCTGGATGGGTTGCTGCGTTTTGTGCGGCCCATCGCTCGGATGCAGCAGGACGCAGTGGAGATTCCCTGGATTCCGAAGTTCTTGCGCAAGGATGAGGGATTTGTTTTATCGCTGGGGCAGTTCAACCAGTGGGTCGCCGGGCAGCTGCTGGCGGTGGGCAACGTGCAGGTGTGGCCGGCGACTCCGGTGGGTGAGCCGCTGGTGGAAAACGGACGCGTGCGCGGCGTGCGGCTGATGGATCAGGGGACGGATCGCGAGGGGCGGCCGGGGCCGGGGTTCACGCCCGGGATGGACGTGCGGGCGGCGCTGACCGTAGTGGGCGACGGGCCGGTGGGCGCGGTTTCGCAGCAGCTGGATGCGGCCTTCGGCATGCCGCAGGGACACGAGCGGCACGCCTGGGCGCTCGGCATGAAGATGGTGGTCGATCTGCCGGAGGGTGTAGATCTCGAGCCAGGCGCCGTTTTCCACACCATCGGCTATCCGGAGCCGGAGATCTTCGGATTCTTCTACGTGCACCCGGCCAAAGTGGCGTCGGTGGGAATTTTTGTGCCATCGTCGTTCGACAACCCGGTGCGCACGGTCTGGCGTTATCTGCAGCACTACATGCAGCACCCGTATTTGTGGCGGTATTTGCACGGCGGGCGGCTGCGCTCATGGGGCGCGAAGTCGCTGGAAGAAAGCGGGCAGCGCGGGGAACCACGGCTGGCCATCGATGGGTGTGCGCGCATCGGCGAGGGATCGGGCACCACGAATGTGCTGACCGGCTCGGGAGTGGACGAAGCGTGGTATTCGGGCGTGCTGCTGGCCCAGGGCGTGCTGGAGTTGTGGCGAGCCCGGCGGCCGTTTACGCGCGGGAACCTGGATGCGGCCTATGTCGCGCGGCGCAGGGGGAGCTGGCTGGACAGCGAAGCGCGTGTCGCGGTGCACGCGCGAGATGGGTTCGAGCGGGGATTTTTCCGCGGTCTGGCGGGGATGGCGCTCGCCGGGCTGACGCGCGGGCGGCTGCACCTGGGGTACGCCCCACGACCACGGCGGGTGCGGAGCCTCGAAGAGGTGTATCGCGGCAAATTGAGCGCGCGGGTGATTGAGGCGCTCCGCGAGGATTGCCGGCTCCGGAATCGCCCGCTGCACGATACGGTGATGCGCTGCTGCGGATGGCCCGAGATTCCGTACGATAATCAGCTGCTGATGACGCTGCAGGACGCGCTGCTGCTGGGCGGCAAAGTGCACGCGCCGGCGGAGGGCTGCAGGGATCACGTGCGATTCCGCGATGCACAGGTTTGCCGCGCCTGCGAGCAGCGGACCTGCGTCGAGATGTGTTCGGGTGAGGCGATTCACCTGGGCGAGGACGGCCTGCCGGAGTTTGACCGCGAAAAGTGTGTGCACTGCGGCGCGTGTTTGTGGAACTGCACGGAGATCGACGAAGAAGGACAGGCGAACCTGGTGTTCGGCGCCGGCGCCGGCGGTCTGCATTCAGCGGAGAACTGAACGCTGGATAATTTATTTTGTCGCGCCGAATTTTTTCGGGCGCGGAACGGGGACGCATGAATCCTTTGCACATTGTGGTGTGCGGCAGCGTGGTGCCGGATCCGCTGCAAACGCTGGAACCGGTCACGACGGCGGCGGGACCGGAGCTGAAAAATGAGATGCTGCTGCCGGCGGTGCTGGATCCGTGGGCGGCGTGTTCGCTGTATGAAGCGGCGCATCTGGCGCAGCTGTCGTCGGGCAGCCGCGTGTGGCTGGTGTGCCTGGGTCCGAAAGCCAAAGTGCAGCAGGCCATGATGAGCCTCGCGCAGAAGGCCGCGTTCGAGCTGGTTCTGTTGGACGGGCCCGCGCATGGATTTGCCGATGCGCACGTAACCGCCGAAGCCCTGGCGGCCGCGATCGCGGGCCTTGCCGGCCTCGACCGCACGCACCTCCTGCTGTTCGGCGGATGGGAGAGCGCCAGCCGCGGCCAGGGCGTGACCCTGCAGATGGTGGGCGAGCGGCTGGGGATTACGGATCAATTCCAGGGAGTAGACCGGATCGCACTGGGCGACGATGGATCGTTTGAGGTGATCGAGCGCGTTGAGGGTGGCAAGCATCTGGTCTCGCGCTGCGATGGGCCGCCGGCGGTGCTGGGATGGGCGACCGGCGAGCGCGGGGAACCGCGCAACGATCCGCAGATGGGGATGAAGAATATGCGGGTGCTGCTGCCGGCGCTGCAAAAGGCGGCGCCGGTGGCAGTGAGCGCGGAGGGGCTGAAGTATGAGGGAGTCCGCGTGCCGACCCAGCAGCGCCAGACGCGCATTGTGAAGGATATGTCGCCGGAGGCGATCGCGCAGGAGCTCCTTGCGTGGATGCAGTGAGCGGTTTGGTGTTTTGAGGAGATGGGGAAAGAGTGAGCACGGAGACGGTTCTTTATCTCGCGCATCCGGAAGCCGACGGAGCCTTGTCGCGGCACTCCCTGGAGGCTCTTGCAGTGGCGCAAAGCGCGGCAGCTACGCTGGGCGCAACGCTGGTGGTTGGGCTCTTCGGCGCAGACGTGCGCGCGGCAGCCAATGCGGTCGGCGCGTGCGGGGCGAGGCGTTTTCTGGCGGTGCAGGGGCCGGAGTTCGCGACCCCGCGTTACGCAACCGACACCGCTGCGGTGGAAGCGCTGGCGCGGGCGGCAGAGGCAACAGTGATCGTAGGTGCGCACACCTCGCGGCTGGCGCGCGTGGCTGCGGGAGCGGCGTTACGGCTAAGCGGCTGCGTGGATACGCATGCGGGCAGCGTGACTGCCGGCGCGGACGGACTGGCGGTGACGCGGTGGTTCTACAAACAGCGCATCGAGGGTGACGTGCGGCGAAGTCAGCGGCCGTGGATAGTCTTGGTGGATCCGGGAGCGGCAGAGGCGTATGCGAAGACGGCTGCGAATGTGGCGTCCGAGATTGTCACTGTGGCTGCGACAAATAACCGGACGCAGACAGTAGGCCTGCGCGAACCGGGGGCGGGCGAGCAGACCATTCGTCCCGAAGCCGAGTTGCTGTTTGTGGCAGGTGCCGGGTGGACGCGCAGGCAGAAGGATGGGCAGCCGCATACAGAAGAAGCAGAGCGGTTGATTTTGGATTTCGTCCGCGCCAGCCGCGCCTCACTGGGGAGCACGAAATCGCTCACTGACATCAGCGGCGAGGGGCAGGCGGTGCTGCATTGCCTCAGCCATCTGAACCAGGTGGGGCAAACGGGTTCGACACCGCGCCACGCGAAGGGGCTTTCGACGTGCTGCCACGGCGAGGAGCCGCATGTGGTGGGGTGGCGTTTCATTCGCGAGCGCCGAGCGGTCAATCTGGACCCCAACTGCGGCTGGGCGCGCGGCAAAGCCGACGTGCTCTACGTGGCCGATGCGTTTGCGGTGATGCGCGAGCTAAATCGGCTGCTGGCGGCGCAATAGCTCGGTCCACTCTCTGAAGGTGCGCATCGACTGCCGCTAAGACGTCGATCCACGCCGATTTCCTGCCCGCCCGCCCCGAATCAAATTCGTCATCCCACCTCCGCGCTGATCCGTGGCTCCTTCGTGCAATGGTTCCAGCCCCCAACCCGCGCGATCATCACCTTACTGTCGCAGAATTCCTCCCCCACTTTGTTCGGCGACAGGGGAACGCCGCCTTCTACGATGTTGTCGCCGGCTCAACTCGCGGTCACGGGCAAGCGATGAGCGCCAAACCGCATCCTTCCGCCGACCCCGCCTTCAGCTTCGCCTTTCAGCCCATCGTCGACACCGTTGCCCATGCAGTCGTCGCCTGGGAAGCCCTCATCCGCGGCATGTGGGACGAACCCGCCTGGCAGGTCCTCAACCAGGTCTCGCCCCTCCGCATGCACCTGTTCGATCAAACCGCTCGCGCCGCCGCCATCGCTCTCGCTGCGCGCCTCGGCATCGACCGCTCGCTGCACCTCAACTTCCTGCCCCAGAGTCTCGCCTCCTGGCCCAGATCCGTGCTCAACACCCTCGAAGCCGCTCACCAGGCCGGGCTCCCCGTCAACCGCATCGTCCTCGAAGTCCCCGAAGCCGAGATTATCCACGACCGCGCCCACTTCGCCGGACTCCTGAAGGAATATCGCAAACTCGGAATCCAGCTGGCTATCGACGACTTTGGCGCGGCCTGGGCCGATCTCAATATCCTCGCCGACCTCCAGCCCGACCTGATCAAGCTCGATATGCGCCTCATCCGCGGCATCGAGCGCCCCGGCTCACGCCATGCCATCGTCCGCGCCATCTGCCTTGCGTGTGCCGACCTCAACGTCGGCGTCATCGCGGAAGGCGTTGAAACCCTCGCCGAATATACCTGGCTCGCCGGCCAGAACGTCCGTTTCTTTCAGGGATACCTCTTCGCCCGTCCCTCCTTCGAAGCCCTCCCGCCTGTCCACTTCCCGCAAACCGCTCCCGTTGAAGAACCCTTCCCTCCCAAACGCCCGGTCGCACCCGCCCCCACCGCGCGCTCCAAAAAGATCCGGGCCTAGCCCCCCTCGCCTCTCCACACCTGACCCTCCACGGCCAGAGTTCCCCCAACCATCATCTCCGTCGTCACCCTCGTGCTCGCCGCGTCTCTCGCGGGACTCATCCCCGCTCGCCGCGCCGCTTCCATCGACCCCGCCAAAGCACTACGCACCGGGTAGCTTCACGCCGCGCCCTGCTTCACGAACAGCCGCGCCGCCACCAGAATCGCCGCGCACCCCATCAGCGTCAGCACCAGCGCCTGCACCCACAGCTCTCCCATTCCCGCTCCGCGCAAAATAATCCCCCGCAGAATCTCGATATAGTACGTCGCCGGAATCAACTGGCTTATTCCGCGGAAGAACAGCGGCATATTCTCGATCAGAAATATGTAGCCCGACAAAAACACCGACGGCAGAATCGTCCCCATCGCCAGCTGAAACGCCTCCGCCTGCGTGTGCGCCCGCGTCGAAATCACCAGCCCCACCCCCAGCACCGTCAGCAGAAACGGCGCCGACAGCGCGAGCAGCAGAAACACGCTGCCGTGAATTGGCACCAGAAACACCACCCGCATCACCGTAAGAATCGCGCACAATTCGCCGAACGCCAGCACTCCGTACGGAATCATCTTCCCCACCATTAGCCCCAGCGGCGCTACCGGCGTCATGGTCAGCTGCTCCAGAGTCCCGTGCTCGCGCTCCCGCACCAGGCTCAGCGCGATCAGCAGAATAATCATCACCTGCAGCAGAATCGCAATCAGTCCCGGCACAAAAAAGTTTGCCGACCGCGTCGCCGGGTTGTACAGCACCGACGGCCGCACCTCGATGGGCAGCGTCCCATCCGGCAGCACCCGCACCAGCGACTCCTTAAGCGCCACGCCCGTTGACGTGCTCATCGCCTGCCCCGCCACCGTCGAATCCGATCCGTCCACCAGCACCAGCACCGTCGCCGTCGTGCCGTCCTGCAACCGCCGCGCATAATCGAATGGAATCCGTATCCCCGCCCGCGCCTTCCCCGACCGGATCGTCTCGTACAACCCCTCCGGCGACGTCGCATAGCTGCGCAGCGCGAAAACATCCGACCCCGCAAAGCTCTCCAGCAGCCTCCGGCTCTCCTGCGTCTGCGATTCGTCCAGTACCACTGTCGGAATCTGCCGCACATTGGTATCAACCGCGAATCCGAATAGAAACAACTGCAAAATCGGGATCAGCAGCGCGAAGAACAGCGTTCCCGGATCGCGCACAATGTGCAGGAATTCCTTCCGGCAAACCGGAACCAGTCCGCGGAAAAGGCCCCTCATCGTGAGGCCTCCATAATTTGATACGTCAGTGTTACAAATACGTCCTCCAGCGACGGCTCAATCGTCTCCACCCGCGCTTGCGGCAGCTTCGCCCGCAGCGCTCCTAGCCCATCCGTCTCCGCCAGCGCGTGAATCGACCGCCCGAAGATCGTCGCCTCCCGCACCCCCGCCATCCCCCGCACCGTGTCCAGCATCGCTGAAGGATTCGCTGTGTCGATCTGCACCCGTGACGTTCCCGCCGGATTGGCCTCCGGCAGCTTCTGCAGCTCCGCCACCGTTCCAATCGCGATCAGCTTCGACAGGTAGATGTACCCCACCCGCCCGCAGCGCTCCGCCTCATCCATATAGTGGGTCGTCACGAAGAACGTCACGCCCTGCCCTGACAACTGGAACAGCAAATCCCACAGCGCACGCCGCGCCACTGGGTCAATCCCCGCCGTCGGTTCATCCAAAAACAGCACCTCCGGCGAATGGATGATCGCGCACGCCAGCGCCAGCCGCTGCTTCCAACCCCCCGAAAGCTGCCCCGCGCGCCGCTTCATGTACGGCTCAATCCCCGTCAGCTTCTGCACCTCGTGCGTTCGCTCTTCTGCTCGCTCGCCGTCCAGCCCATACACGCCCGCATAAAACGCCAGGTTCTCCGCGACCGTCAGGTCCTCATACAGGCCGAATTTCTGCGACATGTAACCGACATGGCGACGAATTTCCGCCGCGTCTTTGCGGATGTCCATCCCAAGAATCCGCCCCGTGCCCTCGCTCGGCGTCAGCAGCCCGCACAGCGCCTTGATAATCGTCGTCTTCCCCGACCCGTTCGGCCCCAGGAATCCGAAAATCTCCCCCTTCGCCACCTCGAAGCTCACGTCGCTCACCGCCGTGACCGCTCCAAAGCGAATCGTCAGACGATCGGCTGCAATGATCGCCGTCATTCCAGCCTCACCGTTGCCGACATCCCCGACTTCAGCACCTGCTGCGCATTGTCCACGTACACCTTCACCCCAAACACCTCATGCTCGCGATCGCTCTTCGTCTGCACATTGCGCGGCAAAAACTCCGCCTCCGATGCAATCTGCCCCACGTGCCCCGTGAACGCCCTCCCCGCAAAACTGTCCACGCGCACGTCGGCTTTCTGCCCCACATGCACGCGCGCCAGATCCGTCTCCGGCACATACACCTTCACCCACAGCTGCGAGCTTTCCAGCATCGTCATCACAATGCGCCCCGCCGGAACCAGGTCCCCCGGCCGCACGCTCACGACCTCCACCACAGCGTCCGCCGGGGCCGTCAGCTCCGCCTCCCGCAACTGCGCATCCAGCTCCGCCACGTGCCCCTGCGCCTCCGCCAAGCGTCCGCGTGCTGCCTCGATATCCTCCCTGCGAAATCCCTTCCGCGCCAGCGCCGCCGCGGCGTCCGCCTGTCTCGACCGCGCCTCCGCCGCGTTCAGATCTTCCACCCGCGTTCCCGCCTCCAGCAGGGCCAGCCGCTCCCGCGCCGACTCCGCCCGCTGCGCGTCCGCATCCCGCTTATCCCGCGCATCGTCGAATTGCTGCCGCGATACCACGTCGTCCTTCACCAGCTTGTCCATCCGCTGATAGAAAACCTCCGCATTCGCGGCGTCCGCTGCCGCTGCCGCATAATCCGCCTGCGCCTGATCGATCTCCTGCTTGCGCGGCCCGTTCCTCGCCTCTTCCAGCGCCGCCTTCTCCGCCCTTGCCGTCGCTTCCGCTTGCGCAATCTCCTCCGGACGATTTCCGCGCAGCATCTTGTCCAGATCCGCCTGCGCCTGCTCCACCGCTGCCCGCGTCTGCACCCGCTGCGCCCTCAGTTCGTCGCATTCGAATCGCACCAGAGGCGTCCCGGCCCTGACCAGCTCACCCTCCTCAACACCAACCTCGGTCACTCGCCCGCCAATCTTCGATCCCACCTGAATCTCCCGCGTCTCCACCGTCCCCGAATACTCGTTGCGGCTCCTCCATCCCGCCCATGCGAACGCGATCCAGATCGCGGCAATCGCCGCCGCCGCAATTGCTCCGCCCACCATCAGTCGCCGCCTCATGCCACTCCCTCCCGCAGCACCAGCAGCCGCTCCCGCATCGTCTCCATCAGCCAGCGCTGCGGAACCCCCTCCCGCATCAGCCACTCCAGCATCGTCGCGATGTACACCGCGAACAGCGTCTCCGCCGCCAGCTTCGCCCTTTTCTTTCGCCGCAGGAACCGCGCCATCGACGCGGTCAGCGCCTCGATCGCCCTTTCGCGCGCCACCAGCAGGACCCCCTGCGACGCCTGCCGGAAAACTGCCTCCAGCAGCAGCTTTTTCGATTTGCCGGCGATGCGCGCATTCTCCTCGCAAAGGCGCAGGATCAGCTCCACGATGTCCTCAAAGCACGGCGTCTTCCCGCTCACCGCAAACTCCGCGAGGATCGTCTTCAGCTTCTCCACCCGCGCCGCCGCGATTTCGCGCAGGATCAGCTCTTTTTGCGGGAAATAGTTGAACAGCGTCGCCCGCGACACTCCCGCCGCTGCGGCCACGCTGTCCATCGACACTTCTTCGTATCCATGCCGCCCGAACAGCTCAAACGCGGCGCGGATGATCTCTCCGCGCGTCTGCTGCCGCCGTCGCGCCTGTAACCGGCCTGCACTCCTGTCCATAAAATAGACTATAGTCTAAGTTATGGACGCAATATAGACAAAACACCCGCCGCCGCGGTACCAACGTAACCGCTGGCTGTTCGCTGGCCTTTTGCTGGCTTCTTGCTGGCTTTTCGCTGGCTTTTCGCTCGCCTCTTGCTGGGTTTTGTCAGTGACTGTGATCGTGGTGGTGATCGTGCCCGTGCTCGTGAGGATGCGAGTGCGTCACGCCGTCGTGCGTGTGCTCATGCGTGTGCTTTGTCCCCGGGGCCGGAGGGTTGGCATGAGTGTGATCGTGGTGCCCGTCGTCGTGGGAGTGCTCGTGGGTGTGTGTTACGCGCTCGTGCGTGTGCGTGTGCGAATGCTCGGCCATAGTTCTCTCCTTGGGGGCGCAGCCCGCGCCCGGGTCCTTTCATCGGCCCCGCCAGGCACGGCGGCGGAATCAGGCTGATGGCTATATATAGCAGCCTTCCATTCGCCCTGGGAAGTCCCCGCTAATCATCCCTCGCTCCTCGCTTCTTGCTCCTCGCTTCCTGCTCCTCGCTTCTCGCTTCCCGCTTCCTGTTTCCCGCGCTCAGTTCTCTGGCATCGGCTGAGCCTTTCCTATGTAGCATTCATTATAGGGTCGCCCCGGCCTCCACACCCGTCAGGCGCCCCGCCCCGTCCTTCTTCACGTCCGCTTGACCCGAACCCCATCCGCTGGCCATATAATGGCCCACGCGTCACCACAGGAGGAAAGCTATGTCCACAACCCCCCTGGGCTCCATCGCAAAAAAGTCAGTCGGCTGGTCCATCGCACTCAGCATCCTGATGCTTCTCGTCGGCATTCTGGCCATTGTCATTCCACCCGCAGCCGGCATCGCAGTCCTGATCGTGGTTGCATGGCTGCTCATGTTCAGCGGCGCCGCTCACCTGGTCTTTGCGTGGCACACCCGCAGCACGGGCGGTTTCATCTGGGAACTGCTCCTCGGCCTTCTCTATATCTTCACCGGCGTCTACGCGTGGCTGCATCCCATCGCCGGCCTGGCATCCCTCACGCTGGTGCTCGCCGTTTACCTGTTCATCGAAGGCATTCTGGAATTCATTCTGTCCTTCCGCTTGCGTCCCATGCCGGGCGCGAACTGGCTCCTGGTCGACGGAGTTGTCACCCTGATCCTCGCCATTCTCATCTGGCGATCCTGGCCGTCGAGCAGCGAATGGGTCATCGGAACACTGGTCGGCATCAGCATGATTTTCAGCGGCACCTCTCGCCTCGCGCTGTCTTTGGCCGCGCGCAGCGCGCTTGCTACGGTGCCTTAATCAGGATTGAGGACATCAGGGGCCATAGCCCCAAAGCAGCCCGCTCTACCGCGTGACCAGCGCCAGGTCGTCATGCCACCGGGGAACCCGGCGTTTCGCCTCCAGCTCCCCCAGCAGCCGAGCGAACTTGTCCCGCTTGAACTCATGCGCTCCGCCCTTCGGCAGCTGCTCCGCCAGCGCGTTCCCCTGCTCCCACGCTTCCCGCGCCTCCTCCGGCCGTCCCTCCATCCACAGATATGCGCATCGCGCCGCCCAGTAATCGGCGTCAAAGTCCGCCGGCTTCTCCGCCTCCATCCGCTCCCACCATTGCCGCGTACCTTCCGGATCGCGCTGCACAAACGCCTTGCCGAACACAATGTCCCCGTAAAACTCCACCGGAACCTCCGCCCCCGATTCCTGCGCCACCGCCTCCGCCTCGTTCAGTGCCAGCGTCGCCTCCCACAGCCTCCCGCTATCCAGGTAGTGGCAAAACTCCAGCAGCTTCAAATGAACCGCCGGCGCCCCTTTCGTGATTGTCGCCGCCGCCAGTTCCATCGCCCTGATGTCAAAATCCCTTGGCCGCGGTGCCGTCGCCCCTCCTGAACCCACGTTTCCCTTCGTCAGGCGATCATCGACCGCCGGCTCTTCCGCAATCCTCGTCGGCTGCTCCTCCGCCACCTTCTCTTCCTCAGCCTGCTCCTCCGCCGTGTTCCCCTCCAACACCTTCTCTTCTTCGGCCACCCACTCCGCCGTGTTCCCCTCCGGCACCTTTTCTTCCTCGACCACTCGCTCCGCCGCCGCTCCCTCCAACACCGTCTCTTCCGCAGCCTCCCCCTCCGCCACCTTCTCTTCTTCGGCCACCCACTCCGCCGTATTCCCCTCCGGCACCTTTTCTTCCTCGACCACTCGCTCCGCCGCTGCTCCCACCGCCGCCGCTCCCTCGGGCACCTGCTCTTCTTCGGCCACCCACTCCGCCGTGTTCCCCTCCGGCACCTTTTCTTCCTCGACCACTCGCTCCGCCGCCGCTCCCACCGCCGCCGCTCCCTCGGGTACCTGCTCCTCGGCCTCCGGCTCTGCCGCCTTCTCGTCCGCCGCCCTCCCCACCTTGGCTACCCGCTCCGCCGCCTTCCTGTCCAGCACCTTCTCTTCCTCGGTCTCTACCGCCGCCACTTTCTCTTCCTCCACCGGATCCCAGTTCCAGAACGCAAGCACCCCTGGAATCGCAATCCCCAGCAGAACCGCATTCATCTTCAGTTCGTCGACCCGCAAGCTCTGCCCGAACCGGCTCGCGTAATGCACGGTGGCCCACATCATTCCGCCCACCAGCAGCGGGGTCAGCGTGCCCGCCGCCATCCCCCATGACCGCGCGGAACCCGACCCTTTCCAGTACGTCCAGCAAGCCGCTGTGAAGGTGAATGCGATTCCCAGCAGCATCAGTTGTGTCGTAATCAGCCCGGCCATCCCCGCGAAGTTGCCCGCCACCGCATCGCCGCCACTGCGCAGCGTGCCCACCAGGCTGGAGCCCGATGTCCACAACAAGATCGCCGCTGCCAGCGCATAAATCCAGCAGAGAATTGACCGAATCGCGCGCACAATTGCCCGCCTTTTACCCGGAGGTTCGCCTATCCTACCCGCGTTCTCCCCTCCCCTCAATGCTTCTTAGGTGGCAGGGCTGAGTTACCTCAGGTAATCCCTCCCCCCGCCCGCAGGTGCTTGCGTGTCCCATACCCATACAATGGACACGATCAAAAATACGGAGAACGCAGTGGGAACCGTAATTCCCTTATCCGACGCATCCCGGCGCACCCGCCATTTCCCTTTCGTCACGGCCCTCCTCATCGCCGTCAACGCCGCCGTCTTTTTCGAAGAACTCCTCCGCGGAAACGCCTTCGTCCTCAAGTGGTCCTTGGTCCCCGCCCACATCGTCGCCGGCCGTGACTGGATCACCCTCCTCACCGCCATGTTCATGCATGGCGGCTGGCTGCACATCATCGGCAACATGGTTTTCCTCTGGGCCTTCGGCCCCGAGATCGAGGACGCCATGAACCCCCTGCGCTACCTCGTCTTCTACCTGCTCGGGGGAACCGTCGCCATGCTCGCCCAGATCGCCGCCAGCCCCGCCTCCACCGTCCCCAACCTCGGTGCCAGCGGAGCCATCGCCGCCGTCATGGGCGCGTTCCTCGTCACCTATCCCCGTGATCGGATTCGCTCGATCCTCTGGATTTTCATATTCATCCGCGTCACCTATATCCCCGCCATTCTCCTCATCGGATTCTGGTTTCTCATCCAGCTCTTCAATGCCGGAGCCGTCGCCAACGTCCAAACCGGCGGCGTAGCCTATGTCGCCCACGTCGGTGGACTTCTCTTCGGAGTCGTCACCGCCAAACTCTTCCAAAGTCGCCGCCGCCTCGACGTTAGAAGCCGCGGGCTTTAGCCCCTGCGCTTTATGCCGCCCCCCAGGCGTATTGTTGGCGCGGCTAATATCTGCCGCAGTATCGACAGCCTCGCGCCCGCTGTGGCAATTTGTGGGGCGGAGGTTTCCCGAATGAACGTTCGCAACCTTGTATTTGGCAGTGTCCTCGGGATGGGACTCATCGCTGGCGGTATCGTTCTTGCCCAGGGTCCCCCTGCTGAAAACATCGATCCAGCCCGCCATCCCCATCTGGCCGCCTCGCAACACCACGTTCTGGAGGCATACCGCGAGCTTGGCGAAGCCCAGCGCGCCAACGACTGGGACATGGAAGGCCACGCAGCGCATGCCCGGGAGTTACTCGACCAGGCTTCCCGCGAGATGAAGGCGGCAGCCGAAGCGGCCAATCACCACCACTAACCCACGAGGCCAGGGACCATTCTCAGACACAGTCCCCAGCCCAAAGAAATACCCTTACAACCCTCCCCCAATGAATCCGTGCTGCCGCTTAATTCACCGTCAGCGTAAAGGTGGTCGTCGCAGTTGTTTTCGCTGAGTCACTGCCGGTTCCGGTGACTGTGATGGTGTAGGCTCCCGGAGTCGTGCCTGGGTTTGTGGACTGGGTTGTGCTTTGCCCTCCACTTCCGCACCCCGCCAGGCTGCCCAGCACCGTCACCACAGCCAGAAGGCCCAGCATCGACAGCCAGCGCCGGCGGCGCGCTGGAATCCAGAGCAGGACAAGCACTGCCAGAACAGCGCCTCCGCTCGCTTTGCCCCATCTCTTCCCCACTTCAGGCCACACCAGTTCGCTGCTGGTGGCGGCCGTCGTGCTCACCGTGACGGTCGCCGTTCCGCTGGTCGTGGCGGCGCTGAGCGTCACCGTCTGACTGCCGGAGCATGTGGGCAGATCGGTTGCCCCCTGAGGCTCCGCCGTCACCGCGCATGTAAGAGTGACAATTCCGGCGTAACCACTGCTCGAACTAACGGTGACGGTTGAGGTGGCTGATCCGCCCGGCGAGACCGCCGCTGCTGTGGCCGTCATGGAATACGTCGGATTCGCCATCGAATTGGTCACGATGACCGTAGCCGAGCCCGACGCGCTGTTGTATGTCGAGGAGCTGGAGCTGTCCGGGGTGTAGGTGACAGTGAGCGTGTCGCTGCCCGTGGCCAAAGAGCCGGCTGGGATGGTGATCGTCGTCGAGCCGCCGCTCAGGGTTGCCGCGGCTGAAGTGTAGCCCCCGCCGGTCAGGGTTACCGAGCCCGTCGGCGTCGGGTTGCCGCTGCCGCCGTTCACCGCAACGGTCACTGACAGACTCTGCGCGCTCGTGATGCTGGACGAGGACGGCGTCACCGTCAGCGTCGGCGTCGCCAGCGCAGAAGTCGCCGCGGGCAGAATCTCAATCGCTGCCCCGTCGTAGTTCGAGCCACCATCGGGCAGTCCGTTGGCGTTCGCCATTTGCCAGTTAAAAGCGATGGGGCTGGTCGAGGTGGTGTAGATATAACCGTAACAATCGCCCGAATCCCAGTCCGTCGCATCCGTCATGCCCGTGGCCCAGATGGAAACGAACACGACGCCGGGCGTCAGCGTTCCAGAGGGCGGGCCGATACCCAGCTGGTTGACAGCGATGATCGCGCTGTTCGAGGCCTCGGGGGTAATCACCGGAGCATTGAGGATACTGGCATTGGCGCTCGATGGCTGGTTCCCGGTATTCGAATTGACGGTTGCGCCAACGCATCCGGTCGGCCCACCGCTGGTTT
>JASHPM010000124.1 GCA_030038115.1 Acidobacteriaceae bacterium
GCGCCGCCGGGAGGGTTCTGGACGATGAAGTCGCCGGCCTGGTTGTTCCAGAGAACGGACCAGCCTATAGCCCAGCCGTGGCCGCTGCCCATCTCGCCGCGGTTGCGGAGGTTGATGTTTCCGCTGGGCACGGCGCAGCTGTCGACGAGCAGGCCGGTGGACCAGCGCTGGTGGCCCTCGATCATGCCATCGCCCTGGAAACGGCAATGGAGGACGACGATCGGACCTTCGGATCGCGACTGCGTAGCGACATAGGAGACCTTGTCGCCGCTGCCGCCGCAGCGGTCGAGGAGGATTTGCGATCCGCTGACGGAGAAATCGGAGGGTTTGGCGGGCGTGGTGACGCTGGAATGCTGGGTGACAAGGACGACGGCGAGGGTAAGACGCTCGGCGTTGCTCTCGATGGTCACGGAGTCGGTGGTGTCGACGAAGGCAAGGAGGCGAAGCCAGGAGTCGACGACGTTGTTCATCAGGATACCGTCGAATTCCGCATCAACACCGTATGCGATGGTGCGGTTGGGCGCGACGATGCGCAGGTTCTCGACGCCGGCCTCGGCGATCGGGCCGGTGACTTCGATTTTCGTGACGGGCGGCGGTGTCCCGGGGTAGAACTTCGCGTCGAAGGAGTCGGTGAGCGGGACTTCGAGAGTGATGGCGTTGCCGCTGACGGAAGCGACGCGGCGACGGACTCTGATGTTGTTTTTGACCCAGGTCTCGGGCTTGCCATTGCGGGCGAGATGGTCCATGCCCATGAAGTGAATCCACTGTGGGGTGACGGGTTTGACGATATCGAGGAGGTCGCCAGGGTGGATGCCGGATGGGTCCGCTACGTGAATGACGGTGGCGCCGGCGGGGACGTAGGCGTCGATGAGGGTGGTGGGCGGGGCCAGGGTGCGCTGGTGGAATTCGCCTCCAATTTCAACAGCAAAGTGCGGCGAGCCGGTCAATTCAAGGGTGGTGGGATTGTCGCCAGCCGCGCCGGAGCCACGGAGGACGACGCCGGAGACGGTCATGTGCAGTGTGCCCATGAGGTGGAAGGCACCGGGAGCAAGTTCGACGGCTCCGCGTTCGCCGTTGGCGTTCAGGGGGAGCGATGCGACTTTGTCGAGGGCGGCCTGAATGATGGGTGTGTCGTCGGCTGAGCTGGTGGGCACAACTTTGACGCGCGCCGGCACCGTGGGCAGAGCGACACCGCCACCACGATAGCCGGCGGAGGAGAAATCGGGGATGCGGTCGCCGCGAGGAGAGTGGGCGTAAAGGAGTTTTCCGTCGGGACCGAGGTGGACCCAGCGGGACTGGCATGGAGATGCCGGCGCGGACAGAAGCAGGAACGCGAGCGGGAGGACGACAGGCTTCACACACGGCAGGGTACACGTGCGGGGGAAGGAATTCATCTGAGCGGAATTCATTGTGGCGCGAGGCCGAGGCGGAGAGCCAGAGGCTGGGCTAGAGTTCGAGGCCGAAGCGGTTGCGGAGTTCGCGTTGGCCGAGGCGGGTGATGAAGAGCGCCCGGCTGTCGTATTCGCGGGCGAGCCACTTGCGGGAGAGGGCCAGGGTGAGGAGGGCGGCGCCGAGCGCACCACCCAGGTGGGGGCGGCGCTCGCTCCAGTCGAGACAGGCGTAGGCGAAACGGCGGCGCTGGGCGCGGCTACGGTCGAGGTCGACGCCGAGCGCGGCAAAGGCTCGGGCTCCCTCCGCGGTGAGGGCATATGCGGTGTGGCGGGCGGCGGCGGAGCGACGGAGAGGCTCGATCCAGCGGGAGCGAATGAGCTGGTCGTGGAGGGAGACGGCGATGGCGCCAGCCATGTGGTCATAGCAGGAGCGCGCGGCACGGAGATGCTCCGGCGTGCGGGGAACAAACTGGCGCCGAGGGCCACCAGCGAGAACGCTGAGGCGCTCGAGGGCGCGGGCAACGCCGGGACCGGCGAGGGAGTAGTAGCGGTGACGGCCCTGCACAAAGACTTTGACGAGGTTTTCCGTTTTGAGCCGGTTGAGGTGAGCGCTGGAGGTGGAGGGGGAGACGCCGGCAACGATGGCAAGCTCGGTTCCGGTGCGCGCGTGGCCGTCCATGAGGGAGTAGAGCATGCGGGTGCGGGCGGGCTCGGCGATGGCGGCGGCGATGGCGGAGACGGCGGCGTCGATGTTGCCGTTTGCATCCATAGTTTCACCGTAAACGAAGTATGGATGCGCGGCAAGAGCGATGCTGGGAGGGTGAGCGGGACGACCAGCGCGCCGAGAAGGGAGGCCGGGATCACGCGGCGGGCGTTGTTGCTGGCCGGGGCAGCGGTAAGCACTTCCGAGGCTTTGTGGCGCAAACCTGGCTATGGCAGGAAGCGCGGGGCGGACGCTCAATCTAAGGAGGAAGAGAGAGCGATGAGGATCACATGCTTTATCCGGTACCAGATCGATCCATTTCAGAAGGAGGGGTTCAGGAAGTACGCGGAGAACTGGGGAAAGATTATTCCGCGATGCGGCGGACAGCTGGTGGGTTATTTTCTGCCGCAGGAGGGGACGAACGACATCGCGTGGGGACTGATCGCGTTCGAGAGCCTGACGGCGTATGAGGCTTACCGGGCGCGGCTGAGAGGCGACGACGAGGCGCGTGAGAATTTTGCGATGGCGGAGAAGATGCGGCTGATTCTGCGCGAAGAGCGGACGTTTGTGGAGACGGTGGAGGGGACTTTCCGTGTTCCGACGGCATCGCAGGAGAGGAGCCAATGAAAACACAAAGAGAAAAAGGTGAGATTTTTCGTTCTTTGCATCAGCGGAATGGGGCGTTTATTATTCCCAATCCGTGGGACGCGGGGACGGCGCGAATGCTGACGCACATGGGGTTCGAGGCGCTGGCGACGACGAGCGCGGGGAATGCCTTCTCGCTGGGACAGCGGGATGGGACGGTGGGGCGGGAGCGAACGCTCGAGAATGTTGCGGCGATCGCGGCGGCGACGGATCTGCCGGTGAGCGGCGATCTGGAGAATGGATTTGGGGACAGCCCGGAGACGGCAGCGGAGACGATCCGAATGGCGGCGGAGGCGGGGCTGGTGGGCGGGTCGATTGAGGATGCGACGGGCAGGGGGGAGGAGCCGATCTACCCGATCGAGCAGGCGATTGAGCGCATCCAGGCAGCAGCGGAGGCGGCGCACGGGCTGCCGTTTCCCTTCACGCTGACGGCGCGCGCGGAGAATTTTCTGTATGGGCGCGCGGACCTGAAGGATACGATTCACCGGCTGCGGACCTATCAGGAGGCGGGTGCGGATGTTCTATATGCGCCGGGACTGGCGAGCCGCGAAGATATCGCGGCGCTGGTGAGCTCGGTGGATCGGCCGGTAAATGTGTTAATGGGAATGGGGACACTGGACCTGAGCCTGGAGGAGCTGTCGGAGATAGGGGTGCGGCGCGTGAGCGTGGGCGGGGCGCTGTGCCGGCTGGCGCTGGGGACGTTTTTGAGCGCGGCGCGCGAGATGAGGGAGCGGGGGACGTTCAGCTTCGCGAAGCGGGCGACAAAAACGGAGAAGATTGTGGAGATGCTTCAATAAGTGGAGTCCCGAGGTCCGAAGGGGAAACTAAAGCTCGACCATGGGAGGAAATAAGTCACACATTATTAAAATCGGCTCACAGAAGAGTATGATCCTCCGTTGGTTGCTGGAAACGGCGGACTATGTGGGGAAGCCGGTGGTTATCTGCCAGGGTTATGGGCATATAGCCTCGACTGCTCTTCCTGTTACGGCCAATGTACAGCAGCCCGATCAGAGCTCAGGGGATCATGAAGAAGATCGGCATTGTGGGGGGCATTACCTGGCGAGCGGCTGCGGAATACTACCTGGAAATCTGCCATCGCGCGGAGGAGAAGCGCCTCGTGGGAAAGCTGCCGGGGCCGCCGTCGACGCCGGAGATGGCGATCGAGTCACTGGACGCAGCGAAGGCCGTATCGTTGTTGGGCAAAGGTGACGTTGAGCGATGCTGGCGCGGATTCGACGAGTATTATCAAGCAGCCCTGCAGAGGCTGGAAGCGGGCGGGGCCGAGGCCGCGGTGCTGACCTGTAACACGGCGCATCATCGGTTTGAAGAGATTGTGCGTGGGGTGCGGATGCCGGTGATCAGCATTCTGGATGCGGCGGCACAAGAAGGCGTGCGTATCGGGGCGCGACAGATGCTGATCCTGGGGAGTGCGCTGACGATGAGGTCGGCGCGGGTCCAGGGGGCGTTCGCAAAACACGGAATCGAGCTGGCCGGCCCGCGGAGTGAAAGCGCGCGTGCCGCGACCATCGCGCTGATTGAGAAACTGGAACGCGGGCGGGTGAAGGGGGCCATGACGCGGCTGGGGAGAATTGCCAGGTTGAGCTGGCCTTTCGCGGGAGAGCCGGTGGTGTGTCTGGCGCATCCGGAGCTGGCGATGGCGTTTCCCGTTTCGAGGATGAAACCGTCCTTCAAGTATGGCGGTGTGACGTATGTGAGTACGATGGCGGCGCACATCAACGCCCTGCTGGAGTTTGTGGGCATCGAGCAGGAACAGAAAACCGGCCCCGCTTTGGCTTCGGGGCCGGCTTAACAGACAGACCTGGGTGTGGATTGCGATTAGTGGTGGGCTCCGCCTCCGCCAGCGCTGGCAGCTGGGGCACCACCGCCGGCGCTGACCCCGCCGCCGCCAACGTGGCTGCCTCCGCCACTGGCCCCACCACCGCTGCTAAAGGAGCCATGGCCGGCACCGCCAGAGCTGCTGAAGGAGCCGTGGCTCGCGCCGGAGTAGAAGCTTCCGCTGCCGTGGTAAGAGCCAAAGGTGGGAGGCGCACCAATGGTGCGGCTTCCCATGGTGGACGGAGTATAGGGGCTGCGGAATCCGGTGACGCCGGCCGTTGAGCGCAGAGCGGCGGGCACCATTTCAGGATGAGTACGGACCAGAGCGTCGGTGAAGCTTTCGCCCATGGGCCCGCGCTGGAGCGGATGAATGCCGGCCTCGAGGGGACCGATGGTCCTGCCGTCGAAGCTGAGAGGACGAGGCTTGGGCTTGACTCCATTTTCGAAATTGAAAGGCGCCGAGAACTGCGAGCCGCGGTTGACGGCGATGAGGTTCTCCGGATGCAAGGCGGAGATGGAACGCGGGCCCTCGCCAGGATGGCCGGGATGGTAAACGGGTGCGCCGTGAGGACGAAGCGGAGGGGTATAGCCTTTAGGGACGCGCCAGACGGTGGCGTAGGGATACCAGCCAGCTCCGTACATGCCCCAACCCCAGCCACAGTTGCCGGGAATCCAAATCCATCCAAAGCCATCGAGGAAATCCCACGCGCCGCAGTGATAGGGCCACCAGCCCCAGGGATAGCCGGAGATCCAGGAGTATCCGAAGCCGGGATAGTAACCCCAGGCGCCGACACCAAAGGGATCCCAGGCAGCGTTGACGCCAGCGGGTGACCAAACCTGGCCGTAGCCCGGGAGGCTGTACCAATTGCCGTAGTAATCGAGGTCGTTCCAGGCGGGGTTATCGGGATTGCCGGAGCTGGCGCGGGCAGTGGTCTCACTGGATTCGAGCCGGGAGAGAGCCTGATCGCGGTCGGAGTTCCACTGGTCCCAGGAGTCGGCGGTAATGTTTTGCGCGACGGTGAACTCGCCGGGCTGCTGCGGATCGGTCTGGAAGGTCTGGCTGGGATGAACGTCGAGGGAGAGGCCCTGGCCGTCCTCGAGGTGGACGGAGCCATGCATGACGGCAAGCTGCGAAGGCGCGGTATCGAGAGCGACGCGGAAGACGGCGTCCTGAACGGGCGTAGCAGTGTCGGCGCCGAAGTGGACGCTGTACTGGCCACCGCGGCCGTTGAGCTCGTAATAGCTGAGGCCGGTGAGGGCGTCGATCTGGGTGACGGTGCTGCCGTCGGCGTTGCGGCGCAGCTGGGTGAGGCGGATGGAGCTGTCGGGCGTGACGCGGGCAACGCTGCCATCCTCAAACTCGATTTCGAGCCGGCCGTTATCGCCGGTGACAAAGCGCATGCCTTCGACGGCGGGCATATTGGGCTGGGCCTGATCGAAGGCAACCTGGTCGCCGGTAAGAATCTGCACCTGGCCTTCGACGTCGCTGAGGCGCACGGCGCGGACCTGACTTTGGCCCTGCTCGTCGGGGGCTGAGGGAGCGGACGCGGGTGGGACGGCCTGGGTGTCAGGCGGAGGAGGGGGTGGGGTGGTGTCCTGCGCACGAGCCTGGACAAGCACGACGGCGGCGAGCAGGAGCGCAAAGGCAGCGGAGAAGAGGATCAGGCGAGAAGAGGAATTTCTGCGGCGGATCAGGAACCGAGAGCGGCGCCCCATGACGGCACCTCCTTTGGCGTCTTCCCCTTTTCACCGGTGAGGCGGGACGCGATCCGAAGGGCCGATCGATCTGGCGCGCCGGAAACCCTGCCGCCCTGGGCCTGGTGAAGACGCTGTGGCCCACGCAAACCGACTGCACTCTATTAAACGAGTGAGGCGTGCGTTAAGTTTCGACTTATTTTCGCACGTTCAGGAGAGCGAGAGTACTGCGAAACTTTGGGTCTCGGGAACCGTGGTTCTGGCCAGGCGTACCGCGGTTCCTGGCTGCCGGCGATGGTTCAGTTGCGCTTTTGGAGACTTGCGCAGCGGGCGAGGAGGGCGAGGGCGCGTTTGCGGGCGCGATCCATGACCTGCTGATCGCCGGCGATGGAGCGGAGCTGGGGGGCGATGTTGGGCAGATCGGAGGCGCGGCGGTCTTTGACAGCGTCCTCAAGGGAGGCCAGTTCGGCGTCGAGTGAGAGGCGGTCGTGCTGGACTTCAAGGTCGAGGCGGCGGCCTTCCTCGAGGGTGAAGGCGACAGCATTCAGTTCATCGCTGAGGTGCTGGAGGACGGGGTCGGCGGCCCAGACAAAGGCGCAGGAGCCGTTGCCGTCGGGTCCGGAGTAAGACAGGGTTTTGTTGCCGGTGAAGGCGAGGTTGGACTGGTCGCGCGTGCAGCGGGTTTGGAAAAAGCTGTGGCTGCGGGCGTAACGGAAAAGGTCGGCGGTAAGGGAATCGTCGAGCTGGATGGGGCGATCGACGGGTGTTGGGAATATGCCATCACTGGCATCGGAGGGTGGAGGGCCAGGCTCGGAGGTGAAGCGTCCGGCGCCGTTTTCGTCGACGGCGATGGTGTAGCGGGAAGGCTGGAGCTGGGGGTGCTGGAAGGTAAAGACGATGTGGGCAGAGGATTGAGGCGGGGCCTGGGCGGACAGCGGAGCGGCGGCGAGGGCAAGGAGCAGCGTAAGTGGGGCCGGGCAAAACATGGTCAAACGGCTCGAGCCTCCTGCAGAGACAGCGTTTGAGCATGGTGAATGTGGCAGATGGCGAGGGCCAGGGCGTCAGCGGCATCGGCGGGTTCGGGCGCGGCGGGGAGCGAGAGCAGGCGCGCAACCATGAACTGAACCTGATTCTTGGCGGCGAGGCCGTAACCGGTAACGGTGGACTTGATGGTCAGGGGGGCGTACTCGGCGATGGGAAGGCCGGCGGTGGCAGCGGCGAGCAGGGCTACGCCGCGAACGTGGCCGAGCCGAATGGCGGAGCGGGCATTGACGGAGTAGAAGACTTCTTCAACGGCGACAACGTCGGGATGGAAGTGCTCGAAGAGGGAACTGAGTTCGGCGTAGATGAGGGCGAGGCGTTCCGGAAGGAGGGCTTTTTTGGGTGGGCAGATGCCGCCGGCGGAGATGGAGACGAGATGAGGGTCGCGGGAGTGGTCATCCCACTCGACAATGCCGTAGCCGGTGGTCACGGTTCCGCAATCGATGCCGCAAACACGCATTAGCTGGACCTCATGAAGAGCAACGACCCTTCGTGCGGAAACGCTACGGGCCAGTTTAGCGCAGGGGGTGCAGGAGGCGGAGGTGATTGTTACGGGGAGTGGCGACAGAGCTAGCCCGCATCGTCCCATTTCACCGGTCCCCACGGTGGACCGTCTGCCCAGCTCATCGTTTCTCGAAGAGTAGGCCGCTCGCCTCCGAACGAGGTCACATAGACATTCCCGTCTGGAGTTTCCGGGATGGGGCTGGTAGGGTCGAAATGGTCATACTCGTCGAAGCGCGAACCTGCGAATACGGCTGACGCGGCATAAACGTCAATTCTGCGGGCCAAAGACCCGTCGTATAGCCAGGTGCCGCTGGCGACCAGGCGTTTTTCCCTCATGCGCGGTCCACCTACCGGGATACGCCTTCGAGGGGGGAGCTGGCGGTGGCGTAGAGTTTGCGGGGCATGCGGCCGGCGAGGTACGCTTCGCGGCCGGCGAGGACGGCGTGCTGCATGGCTTCGGCCATGAGGATGGGATTGGCGGCGGCGGCGATGGCGGTGTTCATGAGGACGCCGTCGGCGCCCATTTCCATGGCGAGCGCCGCATCGGAGGCGGTACCGACTCCGGCGTCGACGATGAGGGGAACCGCGGTGATTTTTTCGCGAAGGATCTGGAGGGTGGCGCGGTTCTGGATGCCGAGACCGCTGCCGATGGGGGCGGCGAGTGGCATAACGGCGGCGGCTCCGGCGTCGATGAGGCGATGCGCGAAGACGATGTCGTCGGAGGTATAGGGGAGGACAGTGAAACCCTCGCCGACGAGGATGCGGGTGGCTTCGAGCGTGGCCTGGACGTCGGGATAGAGGGTGGCCTGGTCGCCGATGACTTCAATTTTGACCCAGTCGGAGAGGCCAACTTCGCGGGCGAGGCGCGCGGCGCGGATGGCTTCGTCGGCGGTGTAGCAGCCGGCGGTGTTGGGGAGCAGGAAGTAGCGGCGCGGGTCGATGAAGTCGAGCAGGGATTCCTGGGAGCGGTCGAGATTGACGCGGCGGACGGCGACGGTGACCATCTCCGCGCCGGAAGCTTCGATGGCGGCCTGGGTTTCGGGGCCGTTGCGGTATTTGCCGGTGCCGACGATGAGGCGGGACTGAAAGGCTTTGCCGGCGATAACGAGGGGTTCCATGGAGAACATTGTAGAGCCGGGGGCAGAGGAGAAAGCAGAGGTCACGGAGGAATCCGCCCCCACCTTTTTGTGGAGCGTGCTTTCTTCGTTGACTTCTTTTCGACGTAGCGAATGATCCGGACTAATGGCTCCCCGCTCCTGGTGACGATGATTTCGATGTTGTGCTCGTAGACTTCGTCGATGAGCGAGAGGCAGTTCGCCGCGAACACCTCGACTTCCATTTTTATGATTCGCTTCGCGCGCCTGGTTTTCGCGATCATCTGCTGACAATATCGGCCATTGGCTCCAAAATGTGAAAGGCCCGCAGCCAGATTGAGCATGCGGGCCTTGATCACCGGTGAGCTGTTGAGATTGACCTGAGGCGCCCCCGCTTTCGGAGTGGCCTCGGCGCTTGGGTTACGCCAGGACTTAATTCACTGGAGCCAGGAGCGGCTCTAAGCCTCAGTCACCTCACGTGGTGTGTTGCAACTACTACCATCAGAATTTTTCATAGGCTGGATCATCCTCCTTTCCCGTGTACGGATAAGTTAACCCGGAGGCAGGCCAGGGGGCAAGGGCGGGAATCCGCAAGGGCACGTCGGACATTGTCAGACGCGCGTCGGACACTCGTCCGACAGCGGCAAACGCCGCCTACCAGGAGTGGAAGGAGCCCTCATGCTCGAGGAGGGTAACGTCGACGCCGAAGAGGTCGCGGAGTTTTTCGGGGGTGAGCAGTTCACGCTTCGGGCCGTCGGCGAAGATGCGGCCGTCCTTCATCATGATGACGCGGTCGATTTCAGGGAGAATGTCCGCGAGGTGATGGGTGACCATGAGGATGCCGACGCCTTGTTGCGCGACGCGGCGGAGGGCGTCGCGGAGCTCGCGCTGAGCGGCGAGATCGAGGGCGTTGGAAGGCTCGTCGAGGAGAAGCATTTCGGGCTGGTGGACGAGGGCGCGAGCGATCATGATGCGGCGCTGCTCGCCGGCGGACATTTCGCCGACCAGTTTCAATTCGAGATGCGCGGCCTGCATGAGCTGGAGAGCCTGGTGGGCGCGGGCGCGCATTTCCGGCGTGACGTGGAGATTGGGCCAGAGGGTGGAGGCGGAGAAGAATCCGGCGATGACGGCATCGAGGCCGCGGGTGACGGGGGTGCGCTCGCCGGGGAGTTCAGCGGCGACAACGCCGAGATGGGCGCGGAGCTCGGAGACGTCCCAGCGCTCGCGACCAAGGAGGCGGAGTTCGGTGGTGGGCGTGACGATGGGATAGCACTGGCAGGTGATGGTGCGGATGAGGGTAGATTTGCCGCAGCCGTTGGGGCCGAGGATGGCAACGTGTTCGCCGCTGGCGATGCGGAGGGAGATGGAGTGGAGGACGACATTGTCGCCGCGGGCGACGCTGACCTCGCGCATGAGGAGGAAGGCGGTTTGGGCGGGCTGGCTCAAGAGGAGATTATTGCAGAGGCGAAGTTGATAGATTTAGATAGCACTGAACCCAACTCATGACCGATTCTCTTCGCTTATCAGCAGCAACGCCCTGTGATTTTTGCGGTTGGGGGAGTGCGGGCCCGACGCGCGCGGTCCGGCTGGCGGCAGCGGCGGTGCTGGCGGCATGCGTGGCGGCGGCGGCCGGGGCGCAACGACGGATGGTGCTGATCGATCAGGATGGCTCAGGACCGGGCGGATCGAACCAGATGGCGATGATGGCGCTGCTGGAGTCGCCGCGGGCCGAAGTGCTGGGTATCACGATGGTGACAGGAGACGCGTGGCGCGATGAGGAAACAGAGCACACGCTGCGCATGCTGGAACTGATTGGGCGCAGCGATGTGCCGGTGGCGAAGGGTGCGGTTTTTCCGCTGGTGCGCACGGAGGAGGAGACGCGACTGCAGGTGCCGCTGGTGGGGCAGGTGGCCTGGCTGGGCGCATGGGGTGAGGGGCCGATGACGCCGGGGGATACCGCGACCGGCGTGGTGAGCGCGAAGCCGGCCATGCACGCGCCCGATGTGGTGCCACCGATGCCGGAGGGCGCGCCGCACGCGAAAGCGATTGACGAGGACGCGGTGCATTTTATGATCCGCCAGGTGCACGCGCATCCGCACGAGGTGACGATTTACGCAGCGGGGCCGCTGACGAATATCGCGCTGGCCATTCGCATCGATCCCACCTTTGCCGAGCTGACGCGGGGGATCGTGATGATGGGCGGCAGCCTCAATCCACAGACCGACGATCCGGAGTTTGCGGAGAGCCCGCGGCACGAGTTCAATTTCTGGTTCGATCCGGAGGCGGCGCACATCGTGCTGCACGCGCACTGGCCGCGCATCGATGTGACGACGGTGGACGTCTCGATCAAGGCGCCTTTCACGCAGGCAATGCTGGACAAGATCAGCAAATCACAGCAACCGGCGGCGCGGTATATCGCGGCGTGGTCGCAGTACCGCTATTACCTGTGGGATGAGCTGGCAGCGTGCGCGTGGCTGGACCCCTCGATCATTACGAAAGAGAAACAGGTTTATATGGATGTGGATATAAGCCATGGTCCGAGCTATGGTGACACGCTGACCTGGACGGAGGCGATGCGGCC
>JASHPM010000125.1 GCA_030038115.1 Acidobacteriaceae bacterium
ATGCACACGCTGCCCGTTTCCGCGATCAGAAAATTCGCGCCCGAGACGCCGACCTTCACGCGCAGAAACTTTTCCCGCAGATAGCGCCGCGCCGCCGCCGTCAGTTCCTCCGGCTTGTCGCTCAGGCCGGGCAGGTTCATAGTTTCGCGGAAAATCTGCCGCACCTGGCTGCGGTTCTTGTGCACCGCCGGAGCCACAATGTGCGACGATTTGTCTCGGCCCAGCTGAATGATCACTTCGGCCAGGTCGGTTTCGTGCGCGCGAATGCCTTCCCGCTCCAGCGCCTCGTTCAGCCCGATCTCCTCCGAGGTCATGCTCTTGATTTTGATCACCTCGTAGCCGCCCGGCTCCCCGGCCCGCGCGTTGCCGGCGCGTTGGGGCGGGTATTGCTTCACCAGCCCGGCCACGATGCGAGTGGCCTCATCCGCATCGCCCGCCCAGTGCACCTGCCCGCCCGCTGCGGTGCAGGCCTTCTCAAATTGCAACAGATACTGATCCAAATGACGCATAGTGTGCGCCTTGATCGCGCTGGCCGCGCTGCGCAGCTCCTGCCAGTCCGCGCTGTCCGCCACCACCTCCGCGCGCTTGCGCTGGGTCACGTCGGTGGCGTGGCGGACGTTCTTCCTCAGCTGCGCATCTTCGAGCAACGGCAGCGCCGCCGTTTGGAAGGATGGAGCCCGATCGGCCTCACCCACGCGGATGGTCACGCCCACACTCCCTCTGCCGCGTCGTTCTCCGTGGGCGCCAGGATTTCCGCGATGTGCGCCATGCGCACGCCCGCGCGCTGGCGGTGCAGTCCGCCAAAAATATGCATCAGGCAGGAAGTATCGACGGCGGTTACAACTTCGGCGCCCGTATTCTCCACGTCTTTCATCTTGTCGGCCAGCATCGCCGCCGAGATGTCCCCCATCTTGATGGCGAAGGTGCCGCCAAAACCGCAGCAGCGGTCGATGTTGGGCAGCTCCACCAGGTCGATGCCGCGCACTTTACGTAACAGCCGCAGTGGCAAATCGCCCAGGTGCAGGCTGCGCTGCGAGTGGCAGCTGGCGTGGTAGGTCACCCGATGCGGAAAATACGCGCCCACGTCCTCGAGGCCCAGCCGGTGCACCAGCAGCTCGGTCAGCTCATACACGCGCGGCAGCAGCGCATCCACCGCCCGCACCAGTCCTGGATCGGCCGACTCCGCCGCCATCTTCGGATAGTGATCGCGAAGCATCGCCACGCACGACGACGATGGAATACAAACCGCCTCCGCGTTCCGAAAAATCTCCACAAAGCGCCGCATCAGCGGCATGGCCTCCCGCTGATAGCCGGTGTTGTAGTGCATCTGGCCGCAGCAGGTCTGCTCCAGCGGGAATTCCACCGTGTGCCCCAGCCGCTCCAGCAGGCGCACTACCGCCTGCCCGGTGGCGGGGAAGAGCGTGTCGTTATAGCAGGTGATGAACAGCGATACGCGCAAGAAAGACGGCTCCCGGACTCACCATCATCGCACCACATCCGGCTCGCCGAAACAAATTACCTCGTGAAATCCCGGTGCGCGGCGTGCCGCGGCGCCTGCTACTTCTTCTGCTCCGCAATCCACGCCGTGATCTGCTGGTCCAGCACATCCAGCGGCAGCGGCCCCTCGCCCAGCACCGCATCGTGAAATTTCCGAATGTCGAACTTCGCGCCCAGCTCGCGCCTCGCCCGCTCCCGCAGCTCGAGAATCTTCATCTGCCCCAGCTTGTAGGCCAGCGCCTGCCCTGGCCATGCGATATAGCGATCGACCTCGGTTGCGATGTTCGTGTCGTCCATGGCCGTGTGCGCGTGGAAATAGTCCACCATCTGCTGCCGCGTCCAGTGCTCGTTGTGCACGCCGGTGTCCACCACCAGCCTTACCGAGCGCCACATCTCGTTTTCCAGCCGGCCGTACTCGCTGTACGGATCCTGATAGAAGCCCACCTCTTTGCCCAGCCGCTCCGCGTAGAACGCCCATCCCTCCGAGTACGCGTTGTAGCCGGAAAATTTCCTGAACTCGGGAATGTCGGTCAGCTCCTGCGCGATGGAAAACTGCAGGTGATGCCCGGGCACGCCCTCGTGATACGCAATGGCTTCCACGTTCAGCAGCAGCCGATGCGTCGGGTCGTATTCGTTCACGTTGATGTAGCCCGGACGGCTGCCGTCGGCCGCGCCCGGCGAATAGTCCGCGGGCGGAGCAGACGGCGCGCGGAACGCCTCCATGGGAATCACCACCAGCTTCGTCTTCGGCAGGTGCCCGAACAGCTGCGGCAGCTTGCCTTCCATCTGCTCGGCGTAGTGTTTGTAAAGGTCGAAGATCTGCTGCCCCGATTTGCCGTACAGATCCGGATCGTGGCGGATGTGGTCGTTGAAGCTCTTCAGGTCGTGATAGCCCAGCCGCTCCGCCACCTTCAGCATCTCGCCTTCAATCTCGGCCACCTGCTTCACGCCCATCGCGTGAATCTGCTCCGGAGTCATGTCGGTCGTCGTCTGCTCCCGCACCGCGAACCGGTAGCGCGCCGCGCCATCGGGCAGCGCCCACACGCCCGGATCGGTGCGCCCCTGCGGAGCGTATTCGTTCTTCACAAAAGCCGCGAACTTCGCATACGCCGGATCCACCTCGTTGTGAATCGCTCCCTGAATCGCGATCGTCAGCCGCCCGCGATCGGCCTGGCTCATGTCTTTCGGAAATTTCTGCAGCGGCTCGGCGAACGGGCTCGTGCTGAGCGGCTTGGTCGCAATGTCTTCGGCCTGCACAGCAACTTTGTCCAGCAGATAACGCGGCGGCATCAGGTGATCGGCCATGCCCAGGCGCATGTCGGCGGTCACCTCGTTCAGCACGCGCGGAATGCCCTGCAGTCGCGCAATGTAGTTCTCGTAATCCTTCACCGTCTGCAGCGGCATCTGCGTCATCAGGTCGGGAATCCCAAGCTGAATGCCATTCATCTGGTCCACCGGCATCTCCCAGTCCTTAAAGTGCGCCCCCTCCACGGCCTCGCGCAGCTGGCGCAGCATCAGCGTCTTGTCCAGAACCTCCTGCTCAGGAAATCCCGCCGTGCCGATCGCCTCGAACACGCGTATCTCCGCCCGCGCGTGCTCCGTTTGCCGCGCCTGTTCCGCGGCGGAGTAGTCGCTCCAGCGGTCGTTGTAGCGCGGATCGCCAATGGCCGTCGCCAGTTCCGGACTGGTGCGCAGCGTGTACTGCCATTCCTGTTCCAGAGCGTCGTGCAGCTGGGCCCGGCGCGCTGCCAGACTGGAAGACTGCGCGGGACCGTTGATTGCGAAGGCGGGAATCAGAAACAGCGCAAGCGGCAACGTGCGGCGAAGGCAGAACATCGGGCATCACTCCAAAAGGGAATTAGGATTTGTGCGAGCGAGCCGGGAATCGCAACAGCCATAGTACAGAACCTCGACCCGGCCACCGGCGTTTCAGCATCGTTGCAGCGGAAACTTATTTGCTACATTGTTGTGGGTCCGCACAAATCGGGATCGACGGGGGAGAAAGCCGTGTTTCTGGGAATGGATGTGGGCACAGGCGGCACGCGCGCCGTTCTGGTCAACGAAAAAGGGCAGCTGGTGGCCTCAGCCTCCGTCGAGCACGAACCGTTCCGCACCCCGCATCCCGGATGGGCGGAGCAGGACCCCGATGACTGGTGGCGCGCTGCCCAGCAGGCCATTCGCGAAGTGCTCGCCGCGGCCAACCATCCCCGCGTGGACGCCGTCGGCCTCACCGGCCAGATGCACGGCGCGGTCATGCTCGATAAAGACGGCAAGGTGCTGCGTTCGGCGCTCATCTGGTGCGACGTCCGCACCGAGCCGCAATGTGAATGGCTCACGAATCAGTTTGGCGGCGGTGAGATTGGCCGCAGGAAGCTCATCGAGCTCACCGCCAACCCCG
>JASHPM010000126.1 GCA_030038115.1 Acidobacteriaceae bacterium
GTTGAAGAAGTGCGGCGCGAGCTGGAACGCCGCTTCGGCACCGAGGAGGTCCACGCCGCCGGCCTCAAGGTGTACACAACCCTCGACCTCGACCTGCAGGAAGCCGCTAACGAGGCAGTCCTCAACGGCCTCGCCGCCTGGGAACGCCGCCGTGGCTGGCGCGGACATCTGCCCAACGTGCTCGCCGCGGGACTCAACGTCGATACCTTCAAACATCCGGACTGGACCATCCCGCCCGCGCCCGGCACTTATATCCACGCCCTTGTCACCGGCATCCTGCCCTATCAGGTCACCGGCCGAATCGGCGACCAGCCATTCATCCTCACCCCTGAAGACTGGGCCTGGACCGGCTTCCACACCGCCGAACAGTTCCTGAACCCCGGCGACATCATCTACGTGAAGATCACCGGCCAGGATGCCGGCATGCTGCACGCCTCTCTGGAAGAAGACACGGGCGTGGAAGGCTCGCTGCTCGCCATGGACAACGCTAACGGCGATGTGCTGGCCCTGGTCGGCGGCCGCGACTTCAATCTCTCGCAGTTCGACCGCGCCACCCAGGCCGAACGCCAGACCGGCTCCTCCTTCAAACCCTACGTTTACACCGCCGCTGTCGAGGATGGCGCAACACCCCAGGAGACCATCGTCGATCGGCCCGTCTCCTTTGGGACCTACGTCCCGCACAATTACGATGGAAAATTCAAGGGCCGCATCTCCCTGCTCGAAGCGTTCGCCGATTCGCGCAACATTCCCGCCCTCGAACTGGCCAGCCGCGTTGGTATCCGCAAAGTCATTTCCACCGCGCATCGCTTCGGCATCACCACCAGCATCCCTCCCTATCTTCCCATCGCGCTGGGTTCGGCCGAGATCACCCTGGAGGAGCAGGTGGACGCCTACTCCGTTTTTCCCAATGACGGCATTCGGGTTGCGCCACGTCTGGTCAAGCGTGTGTCCACCGCGGATGGCATCTTTCTCCCGGTAGAGACGCCGAACGTCGATGAGGTGATCAGCGAGAAAACCGCCCGCACCATGATGGTGTTCCTGCGCGGCGTCACCAGCGAGGGAACCGGCGCGCGAGCCGCGGCTCTCGACCACCCCCTCGGAGGCAAAACGGGAACCACCAACGACTTTACCGATGCGTGGTTTATCGGCTTCTCGCCCTCCATCACCTGCGGCGTATGGGTGGGCTACGACGATCGCGAGTCTCTGGGTGACAAGCAAAGCGGGGCCGTTGTCGCGCTGCCGCTGTGGGCCGACTTCATGAAGACCGCCATCGCCGCCACCCCCAACGAAACCTTCCCCGGCGATATGCCCACGCCCGCACCGCCGCCCGTGCGGCAAACTGCGGCGCTCGTCCGCCCGCACTGATTCGGCTCAGAAGTTGTGCGAGCACCTGGCCCGCGAAAGCGCCGAAACGCATCCGCTACGGCGCCAGCATCCTGTGTTGCGCTTCGCGTTTCGCCCAAAAGGCCGCCAGCACAAACGGAGTCGCCAGAGCCAGCACCAGCAGGCGGGCGATCCACGGCGTCCTGATGCACATGGTTTGAGTGCAGAACGAACTCCGGGCATTCCAGACAGCGGGGAGGGCGCACGCCAGCACGGCCGTCCCGAACAGCGAATACAGCCCGAGCAGGAATGCGCCCGCTCGTGCGCGCACGACAACCAGCAACACCCCGGCCACGCCAACCAGGCCCGGCAGCAACGTGACCCACAGACCGGCTCGTCCGGTCGTTCGAATCAGCCCAAGGTTGAGCGGGAATCGCGGATCGCGGAGGATCAGGAAGGAGATGATGACCAGGTAGATTGCCGTGGACGCCGACCACAACAGCAGGAACCAGCGATAAATGTGCGAACCAATGGACCCGGCCACAGACACCTCTTCGGGTGCCGTATTGCACTCACCCATCAATACGCCGCCGGACGCCGAATGTTCCCAGGCCGGTCACTGCGACGGCAGCGCGTGCTTGCCATACAAGCCGCCAACAATGGCCCCCACGGTCAACGTAGCCAGAACGGCGTAACCCGCTTCAATCACGAGCAGCTCATGAGGCAGCCGTGCGATGCCATACCAACTCGTTGCCACCACCGCTGCGCAAAGCAACACCGCCATCAGAACTCCCTGAAGCACGCCTTTGCGATGACACACGGTCAGGAGCCACGCGACTCCGTAAGCAAAGAGAAGACAGACAGCTACGGTAAGCAGGTGCGGCGAATACCACCACCTGATCTGCCTGACTTGCGCACGAGTGAGTCCGATGGCGTCCATCCACCGTGTGCGGAACACATATTGCGAATGCCAAACGGCTCCCAGAATCCAGGCGGCAAACGCCGCCAGAAAAATGGGAAGGTGGTAGATCGGTTTCGTTCCCGTCTTCGCTTCGCCTGGCGTGTAAGGTTCTGCCTGCACCGCCTGGGACAGGCATCCCTGGGCGCACTTCGAGCGTTCAGGCCAACGCGAACAGTCGCACAAACGCAAATCCGGACGTCCATGCATTCCTGTCGCCGCTGCCTGCCGGGCATCGATGCTGACGGCGGCGGGTTGCTGGTTTTCGGGGCATGCGACTGGCCGCCAGCCGGAATATCGCCGGTAAATC
The DNA here is from genome assembly GCA_030038115.1 of Acidobacteriaceae bacterium. Classification (GTDB taxonomy): domain Bacteria; phylum Acidobacteriota; class Terriglobia; order Terriglobales; family Acidobacteriaceae; genus Palsa-343. The sequence continues at coordinate 2,592 of JASHPM010000126.1, forward strand.
TCACGTAGCCAGAGCGCGGAAGGAAGCAGAATCAGGAAAAAAGCGACAATACAGAGCACGAGCCAGATGAGAAATAGCATGGCCCACCTCTTCTGGACGTGAGTCTGCTCCCCTCGTCGAAGTCCCTTCAGTGATCCCCGTCACGGTTGCCGGATGAGGAGGGGGTGCCTGTGTCTCCGCATCGTCCCGCCCGGCGAGCCCAGGCCCGCCAGGCAGGGAGAGGCGTCCATCCCCTATTCGCTGAACGCAACGCCGCTGAAAGAGGCCACGCCGATGGCGGGCGAGGTCGCAACCGGGGAGAGGTCGCCGTGGCCGTCAATGGCGAAGACCGCAACATACGCATTACTCGCTGCGGTATAAATCACGGCTAACCAACTGCCGTCGGGAGATACCGTCACGTCGGTCGGCGAGCCCGGTAACCCCACCGATTTGTAGAACACACCGCCCTGATCGTCGCTGAAGAAGATAGAGATGGCGTCGCCAGGCGAGTTGCCCGTATACCAGATGTTCCCTGAACCTTTGGCCACCCAGCACGGAGCGTTGATGGGAAAGGACGGCGTCGGTCCGGCGATTGGGTAAAGGTTCTGGTTCTCGTCAAGGATGGCGAAGCTGTCCGGACTGTGCGCCGGCGTGAAGCCCAGGACATTGCCCCAGAACGCTTCGCCAAGCGGAACCATATTCGCGTTGAGGGGCAGAGTGATGGTGTTACTCGATCCATTCAGCGCGCCATCCTGCGCCAGCGGCAGCTGCAGAACCGATCCCGAACTCAGCGTGACGGCTGCCCAGGTATTCCCCACCGCGATCTGCGCCGCCGAAGTGTCCGGCATGCTCACTACCGGTCCATCCACATAACCCTGCGGCCACGCATGGCTTTCCGCACAGGTAGAGCCCACCACGAAGACGTGGTTGCCGCTGAGGGCAACCGAGTCCGGATTCTCGCAGTCCGGCGCCAGCTGGATGGTTCTTGCGAGAACAATGGCATCGCCGTAGCGCGTTAGCTGGCTTACCGTGTTCGATCCGTAGTTTGCTACTGCTCCCAGCTCGCCGTTGAACTGCACAATGCCGGCGTTGGTGCTGGCGCCGCCTTTGCCGCCCGTCGTGAACTTTTCCGTCATCGCGAGCGAAGGTGTCCCACCGGTACCCAGCTTGAATACCACGACGGAATTGCCGCTCGCCTCGTTCGTGCTTGTGATCACGAGCGTACTGCGCTGCCCCTGGGCCAATGCGGCCAGTGCGCTGACGAAAAGCAGGGCCGCCAGCGTGAGGCCGCTGCGCCACGGACCAGACCTATGGAACTTTTCAGGACTCATTGTCATCTCCTGGAGTTTTGTGGTGAAGATGCATCCGGCTTACAGGTGAGGACCGGAGGCAGTTTCACTGACCGGAATTCGTCTGAGGAACGCGAAAAGTTACGCCTGGCTGTTGGGGCATTCGCAGTTTGAAAATTCGCTGAAATTTTCCTGGTGCTGCGTAACTTTTCGCCGTTTTCCGGCGAACTAGTCTGTTGCTGGCCTGAGCCGGCTGGCCAGTGCGCGCCACTGCTGTGGCGCCGATAATCGTGTCGAGTGGTTTACGCCCATACTCTGGTACTGATAAAGGTTGCAGGAAGTCTATCCATCGCATGCACCCGGACAGCGATCTCGAGACACTGATGGCCCTTTATCAGCAGGGCGATTTCACGGCCGCCGCGGCCCTCATCGATCGCATCGGCCCACGGCTGCATCGCTTCTTCACCGCGCAATCGGCCAGCCGTGCGGATGCCGACGACCTGCTGCAGGACACATGGCTGCGCATTCACAGGGTCAGGCACACCTGGCGTCCCGGCGAGCCGGCGCTTCCGTGGTTTTATGCCATTGCCCGGCACGTTCGCGTCGATCACTATCGCAAGTCGATGCGCACCATGGCCGGCGCGCGCGAACTGGAGGCAGTGTCCGCAAGCGCTGCGTCAAACCCTGGAGATTTCACCCGGACTGACGATCTGGATGCGCTGCTGGCTCCGCTTTCCGAAAGCCAGCGCGAGGTGGTAGCCATGCTGAAGGTGGCTGGAATGTCATTGGAGGAGGTGGCGCGGGCCACGTCCTCCACTGTGGGCGCAGTCAAGCAGAAAGCACACCGGGCCTACGAGAAGTTGAGAAAAACAACGAACGCTATGGGTCCCCGGGGAGGGAGAAGCGGGCTGCCGTGAAAGATGAAGAGATTGACGATGTTCTGACGAGGGCTGCGCGCTCTGCGCACGATCCGAACCCGGAGACGCTGCGCCGTGTTGCCGATTCGATCAGGCCCTCGCTGCGCCCCGTTCGTCCGCTGCCGCCAACGTGGATCATCGCGAGCGGACTGCTCCTCGTCTGCTCGGTCGTCTCCATGGCGGGCGCCGCCCACGCGGGATTTTTCGGCTTCGAAAAGATGGATCTCCTCGAGCGCTCGCTCGTCTTTTCTGTGCTGGCTGTGCTCCTCTGGGTGAGCGGCGCCGCATTCGTCCACGAGATGATTCCCGGCCGCCGCCGCCGCCTCTCCGCGGGCGCGCTTTTGGCTTTATCCAGCGCGGTATTGCTGGGCGTCTTTGCATTCCTGTTTCGCGATTATCACGTCGACCACTTCGTCCCCGTCGGCCTCGCCTGCCTGCTCACCGGACTCCTCTATGCCGTTCCCGCCGCCTTGCTCAGCTGGCTGCTGCTGTGGCGCGGCTTCGCTCTCAATCCTGTCTCCGCCGGTTTGGCAGCTGGCGCCCTCGGGGGCCTTGCCGGCGTGGCCATGCTGGAGTTGCATTGCCCCAATTTTGAGGCCGCCCACCTGCTGGTGTGGCACACCGCCGTTGTGCCTCTGAGCGCGGCACTGGGAGCATTGGTGGCATGGATCCTCCGTTTCCGTCGAGCCTCCGGCTCTCGATAGGGTGCGACTCTCCGACAAGGGAGAGGTGAGGTGCGGACGGTACGGAGGTAAGGCAGTGGCTGAAGTTGCCAGGCATACATGATCGGCTGGGGCGGGATGGCAACTATCATCGCTCTATGTGGCGGCGGACGATCAATGAGCAATGCCGCGTTGCATCGCTCGAACGGGTAGCGCGGTACACCGTTGGAATTGCGGTTGACCAAAACCCGGACGATGCACTGGTCTCAGTGGCCGAGGCTGACCGTACGGGGCTCCTCTAAAGCACTCCCCCTGCTACCAGCTTCTGTGGGACCGCGTGCGGTTCACGGCTGGCTCTCCGCACGCCTGAAATACCGCTGCGCCCGCCCTACATCCCGCAGGATCTGCGCCTTTAGTTCCTCCGGAGAAGGGAAGCGCCGCTCGTCGCGCAGCCGCGCCAGGAAGCACACCTCGATGGGTGTCGACCCGGTCAGATCCACCGGAGGCGGACCGTCGAGCAGGTGCGATTCGACTGCGTACCCCGCTCCATCGAACGTGGGCCGCGATCCGGCATTCGTCACAGCGTTGAAACTCGGAGCGTCCGCTCCTTCGCCAATGCGCACCCGCGTCACATAAACGCCGTCCGGCGGCAGCAGCTCCGTGTACGGCGCAAGATTGATCGTGGGCGTGGTCAGCTTTTTTCCCACTCCTCGCCCCTCGACCGGCGTGGACAGGATGGAAAAAGGCCGGCCCAGCAGCGCCCGCGCGATTCCCAGCTGCCCCGCCGCGATCCGCCGCCGCACTTCGCTGCTCGAAACCGTCATTCCCCGCACCTCAAGGGCGCGGTGCGATACAACACCAAAGCCCATCTCGGCGCCCAACAGTTTCAGCTCGGCAATACCCGCCGCCGCATCGTGTCCGAAACGAAATGTGTCGCCCTCGTGAACCTCCACCACGCGCAGCGCGCCGCACAGCACGCCCTCCGCAAATGCGCGCGGCGACTGCATGGAAAACTCCCGGGTGAAGGGCAGCACCAGCGTCGCATCGATGCCGGTCTGCTCGAGCAGCCGCAGCCGCTCCGGAATCGGCGTAATCAGTTTTGGCGCCAGCTCCGGGCGCAGCAACGCCAGCGGATGCGGATCGAAGGTGACAGCGATGGCCTGCGCTCCCACGGTGCGCGCCCGATCCCGCACCCGCCCGATAATCTCCTGGTGCCCGCGATGCACGCCGTCGAAGTTCCCAATCGCCGCAACCGTGCGCGGCATCGCCCGCGGCGGTTCGGCGGGGGCTGGCAGCTCGGAGATTGCCCGGTAGATCCGCATGGCTATAGCTCGAAGGGAATCCGCAGCCCGTCGTACGCCAGCCGCACATGGGCAGGGAAGCCTTTTTCCGTCGCCTCGTGATCCACCTCGTGCGACATGTGCGTGAACCACGCCCGCTGCGGCGCCACGCGCTCGACCCACTTCAGAGATTCCGGAATGGTGGCGTGGCTGGGATGCGGCTGGGGCCGCAGCGCGTCCAGAATCACGACCTCCAGCCCCTCCAGCAGCGGCAGGCTGGCCTCCGGGATGCTGCTCATGTCGGTCAGATACGCCGCCGTTCCAAAGCGAAAGCCCGCCACCTGCAAATCGCCATGGGTCAGCGGCACCCTCTGGAATCGCGCCCCATCCACTTCCGCGGTCTCGGTGCCTTCCAGCCCCCGCAGCTCCACGCGGGCGCGCGTCGGATACGTCGAATCCGCCGAAAACGTGTACTCGAAAACCCGCCGCAGAATATCCGCCGTCTGCTCGTCGGTAAAGAGCGGCAGGAACGCCGGCTTATGCTCGAAGCTGAGCGGGCGCAGATCGTCAAGCCCGAGGATGTGATCGGCGTGCGCGTGCGTATAGAACACGGCGTCCACATGCCGGATCTTTTCCCGCAGCGCCTGCTCGCGAAAATCCGGTCCGGTATCCACCAGCACCGTGTGCTCTTTCCCTGCGTTGTTCCACTGGATGGCGATCGACGGCCGTGTCCGCCGGTTCCGCGGGTCGGGCGAGGTGCAAACCGCGCAGCGGCAGCCGAGCGTCGGCACGCCCATCGAGGTTCCGCTGCCGAGAACGATGATTTCCGCTTTCATGCGGCCCGGGATTTACTTCTTCTTTCCGTCGGCGGGGCGCTGCGCCGACCTGGCAATGGCGTTGGTGATCTCCAGAAACATCATGCGCAGCTCAAACAGCACGTTCTGCAGCATCGCCTCTTCTTTCTGCGTCAGGTTGCCCTTCGTCTTCTCCTGCAGCAGCGCCAGCATGTCGATACTCTGCCGCGCGCTCAGAATGTCCACGCGCGCCTTCTGCCCCGGTTCGGTGCCCGCGCCCATCGCCATCATCGCTGAAACGTAGAACGACTGGATGATGTGCTCGAAGGCGATGGCCCCCGCCGCCCCCATGTCCGGATTCGCCTGGCGCAGCATGTCGTCGATCTGCCGCGACGATTTCTGGTACGCGGCGTCCTGCTCGGCGCTCTCCTGCGCCGAGAACTGCGGCATTTCCGCTTCCTCCGGCGGCTCTTCTTTTGCCCTGGCTTCCTGGGCTGGGGGCGCGGGCATGGTCACAACTTTTTCCGTTGCCGTTGCCGCCGGTTTCTCCTCCACCGGCTCGGCTTCCTCGCGCAGTTCGCCGTCGAGCGTGAACTTCCGCCGGTCGGTTACGGTAAATGTGGTTTGCTTCTCGTCCATAAACTACGATTCTCCCCGGTTCAGCAAATCTGGTTCAGCAAATCCGGTGCAGCAAATTCCGCTTCATTGGCTCGCCACCGCTGGTGGCGCTTCCAGCGGCGTTGCCGTCCCCCCGCTGTACTTGATTGGTTCGGCCGCACTCTTTTCCAGCGCCTCCACCCGAGCCACGCCCAGCGCCAGCGTCTTTTTCAACCCCGGCAAGTCGACCCGCGCCAGGCTGGTCAGCTCGCCCACGGCCGCGTCTCCAGCCCGCAGCTCGATCGTCTGGCCCGCCGCCAGCCTCGGCACCTCGCCGTGTAATTCGAACTGCCGCAGCGCCCGGTGCACCGTCGCCCGCGTGCGAATGCGCTCCACAATCTCCTGCCCGATGTAGCAGCCCTTGGTAAAGTTCAGCGCCCGCTGCAGATTCGCCTCCTGGGGCAGATACTTATCGCTGAAATCCACGTCGAACTGCGGCCTTCCCTCCAAAACGCGCAGGTCCTCCATCGCCGCTACGCCGCACGGAGCCGCTCCCGCCGCAACCAGCGCCTCCCACACGCTCAGAACCGCTTCGGCCGGGGCGTGAATCTCGAATCGGGTGACCACAGGACTCCATGCGTGGACGAGCGTCACTTCCACGCCCGCCAGCTGCCCCACGCGAAATGTGCCGTCCTCCGGTGCGCTGGCGCCCAGCTTCTCCAGAATGGCCGCCGCCCGCGGTCCCGCGATGCCGATGGCCGTCGTCCCCGCGTCTAACTCTTCCAGTTTTACGTCGTCCATAATAATGAAGCGGCGCAGATGCGCAAGGAGGCGTTCGGACTGGCTGCGGTCGGTTTCGAGCAGGAGATAATCTTCAGAGAGGGAGACGTCGGCGTCCCCTTGGATGCGTCCCTGGGGATTCAGAACCAGCGTGTAAGCAACCTGGCCCGGCAGCATGGTTTTTACGGCCTGCGTGACCATGCCGTTGAGCCAGCGCACGCGGTCTTTGGCCGTAGCGCGCAGAAAGGTGCGGTATCCCAGATCGAAAACCCCGGCGTTCGCCAGCAGAGCCTCGAGCTCGGCGGCCACCGGGGAAAAACCGAGCGGCGTCCGGGCTCCGCGATGCGTCGTCAGTTCCGGAGCGGTAGCGCTCGCAGCCTGTAAAAGGACGGCCAGAGGCGTTTCCAGGACAGC
>JASHPM010000127.1 GCA_030038115.1 Acidobacteriaceae bacterium
GCCGACCAGCACCTGCTCATCGAGAAACAGGAGAAGCAGAAGCGCACGCAGACTTCGATCCGGCTGCTGGCTCCGGCTGAGCGGGCCGAGGAGATTGCCCGGATGATTTCCGGCGCGACGGTGACGGAGACATCGCTGCGACACGCGGAACAGATGCTGAAGAGCAGCGCTGGTCTCTGACGTCACGCCAGCGTTCAGGATGCCCAGGATCAGCATTCCGCCGCTAAAAAGGAGTTATCCGGCGAAGAATCAGAACCTGAGGAAATGTGGCTACGGTCTTATAGTTCGAGTCGATGTACTGATCCAGGATGGTGATGCCGCTGCTGAAACGGCTCTGGTTGGGCTCAGAATCGTTATCCCAGGTGAGATTGCGGATCACGTAGTTAACGTGTTGCCGGTCCAGATCCTCAATCATCTGCTTCTGGATCGGATATGTGGTTTGGACTCCCGGATTCAAGTCGTACCATTTTGTCGGCGGGTCCCTCTTAGACACAAAATACAAAAGCAGATCATTGACACCGAGCTTGTCATGTCGCCCAACACCGGAGTAGAACATCTCATCTGGCCCGGTGTGCTGTTGAATATACTCAACTTCTTCCTCTTCCACTGGGTCTATCCGCATACATGTTATTCGTTCCAGGCCTGCCGGCGGATGGCACAACGACGCGAACGAGCCCGCTTTTCCGGGTTGAAGCACAAGGGAAATGGTGTTCCTGGAGTCGCGCCCCGCTCGCCATGTAGGTACGACCGTGGTAAGCCCAAACCAAATCGTTGTACCCACGATCAGCGCGCGGGTATAACGCCCTGAGAAATGCAGCGTCCCCATCAGGCATGCCAGAAGAAGAGAGTCACATATCGGAATCGAAACCAGGTGAATAATATCGGGACGAACAACCCCGCTGATGGGCAAGGTTAGAACGAGGCAGATGAGCATAACATAGCTGCTCACTTGCCAGTGTTCCTGCCGACTCCTCCACTCCCTCTGCAGAAGACAGGCGAACGCAGCAACAGCTGCGGCAATGGGCATCAGCACAATGCTCTGCGTGACCGCGTACCTGGCGCGCGCCATTCCGCGTGCGATCTTATCGAAATCGAACCAGGGTATATTGCGCGTTGCGTGATACAAGTGGGACGGGTAATAGAACAGGTCGTACCGAATGTCGCTCACAGGGACGTGAGCAAGCAAGAGGGCGACAGCCGGCAGGGCGACGGCGAGAGTGCAGCCGGCAAATAAGCTCAGGTCGCCTAAAATATCTTTACATCTGTTCCGGAATGGTCTCCCGTCGACCTGTAGGTGGTGAAAGACTTCTCCGACGAGCAGAGAGAGAAACGCATACATTGCCAAATCATGGCGAAATAGAATCACTCCCGCAATCAGAGCCCCGGCTATGCAGATCCAGCGTTTTAGTCCTGACTGCCAGTGCCGGATGGCGCAAAGCGCTGCCAGAACAATTAAAGCTAAGGATGGATAAATTGGATAAAGGTACATCCCGGCAACAGAGATCCAAACAAGTGAAACGCCAGCAGCGCACAACCCCAATGGCCTGCAGCCGCCAAGCAGCGACTGAACCTTTATTGCACCGAGCAGAATGACAAGGGCGGATGCTAAATATACGGCCCTGCTCAATCCGGCATACACACCAAAGATGCGAAAGATAGCCGCCACGACATAGTATTGTGCAGGACCGTAAAGAGTATAGAAATCCCGATACGGCAGGTGCCCATGCAATATTTGCAAGGCACCGTCGAGCTCGATACTCTCGTCATACTGCCCTACAGTCGGATCCATCGAGATGAACACGAGCACAACAACTGCAATTCCGCAAACAGGCCAAAACCAACGTGAGGATAACCAGGAAGTGCTGACGGCGGCCATTTGATCAAGCGACTTCAAGCTTACAAACCTCCCATCTATGAGCTGTTGTCTCCCGCAAATTGCGGCCTTCGCCGATCAGCACTTCCTGATCAAAAAACAAAAGAAGCCAAAGGCGTACGCAGGCTTCGATCCGGCTGCTCACGCCCGCCGAGCGAGCCGAAGGGATAGCTCGCATGACATCCTGCGCCACCGTCACCGAAGCCTCGCTTCGGCATGCGCTCGGCCCTCTGGTCGCTCCTGTCTGAGGAAACGAGAAGAGGAAAGCTTCAGCCGCGTTCGGGAACAAGGTCGGTCACTATGCGATCAAACCTGCCCCCGGGATCCTCTCTGCTAGTTTTTTAGCAGGAGAATGTAGCCGGGGGTATCTTCAGGCACATCGTGTAGGCCGGCAGTTTCGGCCCATTGCACTACTTCAGGAGTGTTCGGGGTCCCCGCAGTCTCAATCAGAACCGCACCCATGCCTCTGTTTAGATGCTCTCTAAACCAATTCACGCTAATGCGGCGCCATTCCGCCTCGCGAAGAACTGAGGCAGGAATATGTCGCATTTTTGGATTGAGGTCCGGGTCTACTGCAGGCATTACTACCACCCACCCCCGCATTCCCAATTCAGAGAACGCGATCTCCGCGCCGGGGGTGCCAATATACGCCACGAACGACACTCGGTTTTTTAACCCGCGCAGAGCAGCGCGTTCCAATTCGTCGCGCGGATCGGTCTGCGGAGCATGTGTCGATCGGTGAAATAAGGGTTGAACCGCATCTGCATTTCTGGCTATCTTCCTTTCCACCAGCCCCATTTGACGCTCGGCTACTGTGAGGATCGCCAGGCAGATCATTGAACTGGTGATAAACGCGTAATAAAACCGAGAATTCTCCCGCTTAGGGATTTTCATCGCCAGCTCAACAGCACCGACCATGGTGAATGGCAGCCATTCAAGGGAGTAATATGGGTGAGTTGCGCTGTGAAAGTTGAATGCCGCAAACATAGCTATAGCCGGTCCAACCATCAGGACGAACTCGAATGAGGCCAAGGCCCGGCGCGGCACGGAGAAAACGATCCAGACGCAAGCGACTATCCCAAAAAGACCAAGCGTGTCGTAAATCGTGAAGCTCAGGTTCCGATACCACCACAGCTGATCATAAAGGCCGGGATTCCACCACCACTCCCGAAGCGCGCCAAATCTTGCCATCTCGTTGACAGGGAGTGCGGCCTTATTGACGGAGTGAGCCAGGGCTGCCCAAGCAAGTCCCGGGATCGACGCCGCGCACAGGCATGCGGCCGAACGCCAACGCCCCTCGCGCAAGAGTGCGAATCCAATGACGGCGGCAGGAAGCAATGTTGGCCCTTTAATCAAAACCGCAAAGCCCAGCAGGATGGCCCCAAGCGTCACAAAACCGTCGCGACGGCCGCGCCTTCCGGAAACGATGAGATATGCGCCCGTAAGATTGATCAGAAAAACGCTTGCGTCCGGGACGGCAGTCAGGCCATCTCGAAGAAAGCCGGGCACGAAAAAGATGAAGCTTCCGACAAGGATCCGATCCACACTTGACAGAGAAAGCGACCACGCGTACCGAAACCAAACCAGGACGCATAGTACTGCGATCAACGTTGAAATCAACTGTCCGGCTTGCGCGATGGTTAGTCTCGAGGAAATATTCAGCAGACAGATTGCGTATTGAGCGAGTGGGAATTCCTGTAGAAATGGAGCGGGTTTCGTTCCCCCGCTCATCGTGGATATCTCGGTTTCCCAAGGCACGCCATGCACACGTTCCAGTTCATGCGCGATATCAAAAGACTGCCAGACTCGACCAGATTGATAAGGGTCTTTCCACAGATCTAGTCCACGCATGGTGAAGAAAACGCAGCCCAACAACAGAAAGGCCGCAGTGACTGTCGCGCTGGATATTTGTAATTTCTTTGCCGATTTGAGAAGGCTGGGTTCGTCTTTCCTCTTTTGTGCACGTCGCTCAGTTTTCAATTGGGGTTCTCCATAACCTGTGAAACGTGTTCAAAAGTCCAGCACGACATCCGAATGCCGCGAGTCGCGGAAGGTCTGGAACAATGCTTCCCTGAGAGGGGTAGCTCGAATATTGAAGATTTTCGGCCAGTCAATCACTTCGAAGACGTCGGGAGTCATCAGCGCCTTGAGCTGATCGGTTGTGAAAGGCGGATCGCGATTGAGGAGCGCATCGATTCGGAGTAGAGCGTCAAACAACCGATACGGAATGCGCTGAATATGGGTCCTTGCACCCGTGGATTCCTTCAGTGCGCAAATGAGATCGATGTAGTCAATGCGCTCCAAGCCGGTAATATTGAAGGCTCCTGTTTTCCCGGTTTCTAAGGCCGAAATCACGATATCGCAGAAATCGCCTGCGTATAGAGGTTGGCGCAGATAGCGTCCCGAACCCGGAACCGGGAAGACCGGGGTTCGTTTCATGAATCGGGCGAGCCAGCCGATGTGCTTGCGGTCAAACCATCCAAACATCAGAGTGGGCCGCAAAATGACCTGTTTGACACCGCTGGCAGCGATCAGTGCCTCCTGTTTCTTTTTCGTTTCCGTATAATTGTCGATCGCCATGGAGTTGACGACGGAGGAAGAGATATTGACCAGGTAGGGGATTCGATGCCTGTGGATGGCTTCCAGCAACCGTTCGGTAGCGCTGACATTGTTTCGTACGAACTCCGCCGGGTTGATTCCTCCGATTTGGGCGTGAGCGATTACAACCGCTGAGCATCCGGCGAGTTCATGCTCCCACTGACCGGCGACCGCAATGTCTTCCTGAACCACCTTGATATCAGGATTCAGGCTCCGAAGAACTGCTGTGTTTGCGGGGTGCTTATCGATCGCAACGATCTCCGCGGCACCTCTCTCCCTAAGACGAAGAATCAGGTTTTGACCAACCAGCCCAGCAGCTCCGGTTACTACAATTCTCTTTCTCATGCCCAATGGCGGTCCTGCGCGCAGACTCGCACCGGGCAATTCGGATTACGGCGGCGAAGGGTGAAGCAGGAGCGCAACTCAGGCGACTCCCTGCTCAGGAGAAAGGACCGTCTCCTGCAGGTCCGAGAGCGCCGTCACCTCGACAGCCTCGGCCATCGCCGATCCGAGACGGACGCTTTCCGCGATGCCGCGATCCTCAGGATAGTAGTAGCAGGTGTCGGCGATCTGCAGACCGGCGATGGGCGTCTGCACCGGCGGAATCTTTGCCGCGAACCCCGGTTCGCAAATGGGTTGGCCATAGCGGAGCCGGGCCACTTTGGTCGCCCGGATATCGCTCTGCGCGACCGCCGGATTGATGCGCTGCAGACAGGCGAAGGCCTCGCTCAACAGGCGATCGTCAGGCCACGAGAACTTCATGTTGGTGACCGGCATATAGTAGGGGACGTACACAACGGTGTCCTGGCCGAGAGGGCGCAGATTCGTAAACTCGATGACGCCTGGAATTTCAATATCCGGCTCCGAGACGTTGATCCAGAAATGCGGGCTCACCGAACGGCTCAGCCTGAAGATGACGCAGATGACACCAATGTTGTGAATTGCCTCGTAGCTATGCTTCCACGCCTCCGGCAGGTCGGGAACCAGCGCACTTACAAGCGGCGTGGGAACCGTGGAAATGACCGCGTCCGCTGGGATGGTCCGCTCCGCGGTCCGGATGCCGGTTACACCTCCCGATTGCACCAGGACGCGCTGGGCTCCCTCTCCGAGATGGATGCGGCCGCCGTATTTTCGAATGCCTTCGCAAAGCGCCTCGATCAGGGTGAGTGAGCCGCCCTCGATATAGCCCAGCTCTTCCTGGAACATGCTGCGGCGCGAACGTCCGATGCGACGGATGCGCGTCCAGATCCATGCAGCCGAGATGTTGTCGGCATACTCATAGAACTTGTGGCGGAACAAGGGGCTCCAAAACCGCTCGTAAATGTCGCGGCCACACCAGCGAATGATCCAGCCGCGGGCCTGCTCATGCTCGATCCTGGGCCAACGGTTCCGATGCACGCACACGAACGCGAACAGTGCGTAGCGCAGTTTTTGTAAGGGTGAGAGCCCTGGAAAGCGAAGCAGAGCCAGCGGGTCTCCCCACCGGAAGAGCCTGCCGTTGGTGACAAACCCCATCGACGTTTCACGCCAGCGCATTCTGTCGCCGATGCCAAGTTCCTGCATAAGCTCGAAGGTGGGGGTGTCGGTTTTGCAAACGAAGTGGTAGAAGCGCTCCAGGGAGATGCCGTCGAAATCGAAGTGCCCCGCCATGCCGCCGGGCTCGGGCGCCGCCTCGAAAAGGTCAACGCTGTGGCCGTTCCTGGCAGCGCGGTAGGCTGCCGCCAAACCCATGGGCCCTGCTCCGATGACAACAACTCGGCTCATTACAAGTACTCCTGAAGAGGTTTGGCGGTGTTGCAAAAGCGCGAAGAGTGCGGCTTTCAGGAGATTATATAAAAGAGTAACGTCCTGCGGCTTCGGATTAAGGCTTAGGACACGGTCCGTTCGGGGGCGAGGTCGGTGACTTTGCGGTCGTAGACGCCGATGAGGGAGTTCCAGCGGACGTAGACCAGCTCTTCGAGCATCTTGAGGCCGTCGCGCAGATAGCTGATGCGGGAGCGCTCGTCGTGGCCCCAGGTGACGGGGACCTCTTTGATGTTGTAGCCGCGGTGGAGGGCGATGAAGAGGATTTCGGGATCGAATCCCCAGCGCTCGATGCGCTGCAGCTGGAAGATGGTTTGGGCGGCGGAGCGGCGGAAGGCCTTGAAGCCGCACTGGGTGTCGGCAAAGGGCAGGCGCATGATGAGGCGCGTGACGATGTTGAAGCAGCGGCCGAAGAACTGCCGGTAGAGGGGCTGATGAATGGTCTGGCGGCTGACTTCGAGCCAGCGGGAGCCGATGGCCACGTCGGCGCCGTCGCGGATGGCGGCGAAGAGGCGCTCGGCCTCGGGCATGGGCGAGGAAAGGTCGGCGTCGGTAAACATGACGATGTTGGCGCTGGAGTGCAGGATGCCGTTGCGGACGCTATAGCCCTTGCCGCGGTTGACGCCGTTGTGGAGGAGGCGAATGCGAGGATCTTTGGCGATGAAGGATTCGACGATGGCGGCGGTGGAGTCGGTTGAGCCGTCGTTGACCACCAGCACTTCGGCATTCCAGCGCTTGTCATCGAGAGTGCGCAGAACCTCGGTGAGAGCGCGCCCGATGCGGGCGCTTTCGTTGTAAGCCGGAATGACGATGCTGTACTGAAGAGTCACGCTGCGCTCAATCGTTTTATTTTACAGAGGAAACCGATTACCGATTAGACGGCCTCCAGCCGCCGGCGTCGCAAAAAGGCGGTGTGACAGGGGGGATTCTCAGTCTACCATGCAGCCCCTTTGGTGCAGGCGCGGCGCCCATTCCAGACTGGCCGGGTGCTACACTAGCCCTTATGGATGAGCCACTTGCACCGGCGCCGAGCGCTCCGCCACCTCCCTCGACCAACCATGCAAACCCACCTCGCCGGAGAGTGTGGCCCTGGTTCGTGATGGGCGGCGGCCTGGCGCTGGCCATCCTGGCCATTGCCTCGTTGCTGCTGTACTCGGCGGCGCAGTCGTTTGAAGGCTCGGAAGATGGATTCTCTTCCCTCAGCGACAATATCGGCGTCATCGACATCGACGGCGAGATCCTGTCCGCGGACAGCACAGTCGACCAGCTGCGCAAATACGACCAGGACAGTTCGATCAAGGCGATTATTCTGCACATCGACTCGCCGGGGGGCGCGGCGGCGCCGTCGCAGGAGATCTACCACGAGGTGCTGAAGATCCGGGACGAGAAGAAGAAGCCGATTATCGCTTCGATTGAGAGTGTGGGCGCCAGCGGCGCCTACTACGTGGCGTCGGCTGCGAACAAGATCTACGCGAACGACGCCAGCGTAGTGGGTTCGATCGGCGTGATCATGGAGTGGACCAACTACGGCGACCTGCTGACGTGGGCGAAGATGAAGCCGGAAGTGATTCATGCGGGCACGCTGAAGGACGCAGGCGATCCGACGCGGGCCATGACGCCGGAGGAACGAACGTATTTCCAGGGGTTGGTGGACAACATGTACGGCCAGTTCGTGAGCGACGTGGCGAACGGGCGGCATTTGCCGGCGGACCAGATCAGGACGCTGGCTACGGGGCAGGTGTGGACCGGCGAGCAGGCGCTGCCGCTCCACCTGATCGACAAGGAGGGCGGGTTTCGCGATGCTCTGCTGGAGACCGCCACGTCGGTGGGGATTTCGGGCGAGCCGAGCGTGGTGAAGCCCGAGGTTCATCACAGGACGATCTGGGACCTGATTTCGAACGCCGACGACCTGATTCACCAGCCGGGCAAACTGGTGGAACGGCAGGCGGGGTTCTATTTCCTGTGGCAGTAGGCCGGAAGTGATGTGGGCTGGCGCGGAAGGCCGGTTCCGGATGGGCGGCCGGGTTTCGAAAAATCCTGCAAATTATTGACTTTGCAAGCCAAATGGAATGCATCTACTATTGTGAGCAGAGGGTTAACCCAAAATCGGAGCCACCCCCACCATGACGAAAGCCGACCTTGTTGAGGAAGTGACGAAGCTGGGCGATCTGACACGGCGCGACAGCGAAACGATTGTGGAGACGATTTTCGATTCGGTCATCGGAGCGCTGAAGTCCGGCGACAAGATTGAGATTCGCGGATTCGGGAGCTTTCGAATCCGCCAGCGCAAGCCACGGATTGGACGCAATCCCAAGACGGGCACCAAAGTGGAAGTCCCCGCCAAGAAGGTTCCCTACTTTAAGCCGAGCAAGGAGCTGCGCGACCTGGTGAATCCCACGGGCGCGACGGCAGGGACGGCTGTGGGGAATCCCAGTGCAGGTGGCACCGCGGCCTGATTCTGGCTGGTGTGTAGTGAGAACCGCAGGGCCAGCGGCGTATTGTTTATCGTTACTTGTAGATGAGCCTGATGTCGAGCTGCGTGGCTGGGCAGTTCACCGGCACAGCGGCGGTCTGAAACGACGGCGCCGAAAAAATCACGCGGGGATTATTGGAAAAGCCGAAGCCCTCTGTGGGGATTCCGAAGAAATTGCGGTCCAGCTTCATGTTGGAGTTTTCGTCGTGGATGACGACGACGGCGTAGCGGCCGGGCGGGACCTGAAAGGTCTGCAGAGCCTGGTGGGCGGCGATGGGAAAGCCGCCCTGGACGATGGCTTTGGATCGGTCGCCGGGCCATCCGACGGATGAGGAAAAGACGACGCCTCCGGCGGTTCCGTAGTTGTCGCGGAAGCCGGTGACGTGCACCTCGAGCGTGCACAGAGGCTGGCCTGGAGTGGGAGCGGAGTAGTGGCCGCGGGGATCGCGCCGCGGTAAGGCCTGAGAGGCCGACAGGACGAGGACCATGGCCAGGCAGCGAATGGTCGCTGGGGAGATCACAAGGTTTGGACGCGAGCCGCGACCCGAGGGAAACGTCACGCGATTGTAAAACGTGGGTCGTGCGGGCCCGCAAGCTACAATCCAGTCCGAGGAAAAGAACGGGCATGCGACGTTTCGCCGTGCGGTTGGTTTCGATTCTTGTGCTGAGCGCGGCGTCGGGAGTTTGTTGCACCAGGGCGCAGACGGCAGCGAGTGCTTCGGCGCAGGTTCCGCAGGCTCCGGACTGGGCGCAGCCGGGGTCGGCGACGCATGCGCAGGTGGCGCCGCCGCCGGATTTTCATCGGCCGAGTACGAACTTCGACACGCCGATTGGGATCTTCGACGGGCAGTCGGATATTGGGAGCGCGCTGGTGGCGGGCAGCGCGAGTTATGACGCGGCTACAGGCGAGTACACGATCAACTCGGCAGGCTATAACATCTGGTACACGCGCGACGAGTTTCGCTACCTGTGGAAGAAGATGTCCGGCGACGTTTCGCTGGCAGCGGACATAGCGTTTCCCGATGCAAAGGGTTATGGCGATCGCAAGGCGGTGCTGGTGATTCGGCAGAGCCTGGACGACGATGCGAAAGAGGCGATCGTCGCGCTGCATGGGCTGGGTATGATCCACCTGGCGCAGCGGCCGGAGAAGGATGTCCGCGTGAAGGACATGGAGTATCGCATCGGCGGGCGCGGACGGCCGGGTGGGGCGAGTCCGGACAGCCTGGTGACTGTGATGGCGAAACGCATCGGGATAGAGAAGCGTGGCGATTCGTTTGCGCTGTTCGTGAGCCTGGAGGGTGAGCCCATGCATCAGTTCGGGCCGCCGATCCAACTCCACATGGACGCGCCGTTTTACGTTGGGATCGGCTTCTGCTCGCACCTGCCTACGACGGTCGATACCGCGGTACTGTCGAACGTGGTTCTGGAGAATGCCGCAGGGAAGGTTCACTGATTGGTTCTGAGGTCGCGGATTTAGGGAATTCCCGCATCGGCAAGCCAGGACTGCTTCGAACCGGGCAGAGTTGGGTTGGCCCAGTTCAGAATTTGAGAGAATCCACTTATGGAAACCTTGTCTGTCGCCGAACTCGCCTCGGCCGCGCCGTCGCAGGCTGCAGCGTATCCGATTCGCCGCATTGCTGTGCTGGGCGCCGGCACGATGGGCTCGCGCATCGCCGCGCACGTTGCCAATGCAGGGTTCCCGGTGTTGCTGCTCGACGTCGCTCACGCTGGCGAACCGAATCGTTTAGCGGCGCAGGCTCTCGAGGGGCTGAAGAAGACGAAGCCGGCGGCGCTGGCATCTCCCGAATTTGCTGCGCGCATCGGCGTTGGGAACTTCGACGAGGATTTGCCGAGGCTGCGCGAGTGCGACTGGGTGATCGAAGCTGTTGCGGAGAACATGGAGATCAAGCGCGCATTGTTGGCGCGCGTGGCGCCACATCTTCGCGCGGATGCGATTCTGACGACGAATACAAGCGGCCTGCCGGTTGGGGAAATCGCGCAGGCTCTGCCTCAGGAGGTGCGGCGGCGGTGGTTCGGGACGCATTTTTTCAATCCGCCGCGCTACATGCAGCTGCTGGAAATCATCGCAACGCCGGAGAGCGATGCGGCGGCGGTTGCGTCGGTTCTTCGCTTTGCGGAAATTTATCTCGGCAAGGCGGTTGTGCCGGCCAACGACCGGCCGAATTTCGTCGCGAATCGGATCGGCGCGTTCGCGATGCTGAACACGATTCACGTGATGCAGCAGCAGGGCCTGAGCATCGAAGAAGTGGACGCGCTCACCGGCAAACCATTGGGCTGGCCGAAAACGGGAACGTTCCGGTTGGCCGATATGGTCGGTCTGGACGTGTTGGGCAACGTGGTGCGCAACTTTGCAGCGAATACGAAGGATGAGCGCTCCGACCTGCAACTTCCGGGGTTCCTCGAGCAGATGCTGGAGCGCAAATGGTTTGGCGATAAAACTGGCCATGGTTTCTACCGCAAGCAAAAGGGCGCGGAGAGCGATGAGCGGCTGGTGCTCGATCTGGCTACGCTTGAATATCGTGCTGCGCAGAAACCGAGAATCCCCGCCCTGGATCTGGCAAAGAACATCGAGTCGCTGCCGGAGCGGATTCGCGCGCTGCTGGGCGGCAATCCCGAGAAGGACAAAGCGGCTGCGTTTTACTGGCAGATTCTGCCGGACCTGTGGCTCTATGCAGCAAACCGCATCGGCGAGATCAGCGATAGCATTGCCGACATCGACCGCGCGATGCGAGCTGGGTTCAACTGGGAGCTTGGCCCGTTTGAGATGTGGGATGCGGCGGGAGTGGCGGAGACCGCCGCGACAATGCGCGTCCAGGGGCGCACGCTGCCGGCCGCCCTCGAGAAGCTGCTTGCCGCAGGCGGCTCGAGTTGGTATCGGAACGACGGCGCCGAATATTTCGATCCGCGCTCCGGCGATTACCGGCCGGTTGAGCCGGCGTCGGCCGTCGTCACCCTGGCGCGGGCCAAACGCTCCACCGGCGTGGTGGCCGCGAATCCCGGCGCTTCGCTGATCGATGTGGGCGACGGCATCGGCTGTATCGAGTTCCACACCAAGATGAACGCGCTGGGCGGCGACATTGTGAGCTTTGTCCGCCAGACGTTGCGACCGGAGAGCGAGGCGGTACGGAATTTCCGCGGCTTTGTCATCACCAACGATGCGACGAATTTTTCCGCGGGCGCCAACCTCGTCCAGCTCCTGCTGACCGCACAGGATGAGGAGTGGGACGAGATCGACCTGTACATTCGTGGGTTTCAGGAGATGACGCAGTCGATCAAGTTCTGCCCATGCCCTGTGGTGGCGGCGCCGTTTGGACTGACATTGGGCGGCGGCGCGGAAGTGGCACTGCATGCGGCCGCGCGGCAGCCGCATCTGGAGCTGTATATGGGGCTGGTGGAGACGGGCGTTGGGCTCATCCCCGCTGGTGGCGGCTGCAAGGAGATGACGCTGCGCGCTCTGGAATTCGCGAACGCTGCCGCGCCGCCTGGATCGCGCAGCGACTCGGTCGAGCTGCACCATGCGATGCGGACGATCTTTGAGAGCATTGCGCTGGCCAAAGTTTCGACGTCGGCATACGAAGCCAGGGATCTGCGCCTGCTGCGGCCATCGGACAACATCACGATGAATCGCGATCGCGTGCTGCACGATGCAAAATCGTGCGTGATGGCGCTGGCCGAAAGCGGCTATCATCCGCCTCTTCCCATCACCGATCTACCCGCGCCTGGCGAAAGCGTTCTCGCTGCGCTGCGCCTGGGCATCTACATGCTGCGCCAGGGGGAATATGCCAGCGATCACGACGTGATCGTCGCCACGCACCTGGCTGAGATACTATGTGGCGGCAACATCACATCCGGCACACCAGTCAGCGAGCAGTACCTGCTGGATCTTGAGCGCGAGCACTTCCTGTCGCTGTGCGGCGAGCGCAAATCGCAGGAGCGCATCGCGCACACGCTGAAAACGGGCAAGCCGCTGAGGAATTGACTCGACTCCTGATCGAGAGCGAGAAGGATTGCAAGGTATGACCGATACAGGTAGCGGGAGGCTTTGACAGAAAATGTCGATCCAGAAGCGTGACGCCGTTGTCGTCAGTGCTGTTCGCACCGCAGTGGGGAAGGCTCCGCGCGGGGCTTTGCGCACGACTCGTCCCGACGAGCTGGGCGCGATTGCCATTCGGGGCGCGCTGGACCGCGTGCCGCAGCTCGATGCGCAGGAGATTGATGATGTGATCCTCGGCTGCGCAATGCCGGAGGCCGAACAGGGGCTCAATCTGGCGCGTGTGGTTGCGTTCCGGGCAGGACTCCCCAAAGAATCGGCGGCCATGACCATCAACCGGTTTTGCGCGTCCGGACTGCAGGCGATTGCGCTGGCTGCGGAACGGATTCGCGGCGGCGGAGCCGATGTGATCGTCGCTGGCGGCGTGGAGTCGATGTCGTTCGTGCCCATGGGCGGCAACAAAATCGCCGTCAACCCGTGGCTGGTGGAGAATTATCCAGGTTCGTATCTGACCATGGGCCTGACTGCCGAGCGCGTGGCGAAGCATTATGGAATTTCGCGCGAGGATTCGGACCGATTTTCGCTGGACAGCCATCAGAAAGCGCTGGCCGCAATGCAGGCGGGCAAATTCTCCGATGAAATTGTGCCTGTAATGGTGACAATTGCCGGCGCGAACGGAAACGGCAAGGCTAAAACCGTGACGACGGAGTTCAGCATCGATGAGGGCCCGCGGGCGGACACGATGATGGAGGCGCTGGCCAAGCTCCCGCCTGCTTTTCACGCGCAGGGCGTAGTGACGGCGGGGAATTCCTCGCAAACATCGGACGGAGCCGCAGCCGCGGTCGTTGTGTCCGCCGAGCGCGCGGCCCAACTCGGGATTCGGCCGCTGGCGCGCTTCGCCTCGTTCGCGTACGCCGGTTGCGATCCGGAAGAGATGGGCATGGGGCCGGTCTACGCTGTGCCCAAAGCGCTGAAACTCGTTGGGCTGACGCTCGATCAGATCGACGTGATTGAGCTGAACGAAGCGTTTGCGGCGCAGGCGCTTGCGGTCATGCGGCAACTGAGGCTCGATCCGGCAAAGGTCAACGTCAACGGCGGAGCTATCGCGTTGGGCCATCCGCTGGGCTGCACGGGGGCGAAGCTGACGGCGACGATCCTGCGCGAACTGGCGCGGCGCAAGGCGCGCTATGGGATGGTGACGATGTGCGTGGGCGGAGGGATGGGGGCAGCGGGGATCTTTGAGAATCTGGAGACTTCCTGATTCACCGGAGTGCGGCGGAACCGGCGTAGGATGGTTTCTCGGGGTCCTGCCATGGCAACTGCTTCGCTTCCCAAAATCGTTCCCGGCGGCCACTTTCTTCTTTGGAATGCCGCGCCCGACGACATTTTCACACCTGAGGACTTCACGGAAGAGCAGCAGGAGATCGCCCGGACCACGGCGGAGTTCGCGGAGAAGTCTATTCTGCCGCGGGTCGCCGAGATCGAGGCGAAGAACTTCGCCGTTACGCGCGAGTTGCTTCTGGAGACAGGCAAGCTGGGCCTGTTGGCTGTCGATGTGCCCGAGCGGTACGGCGGCCTTGCGATGAGCAAGGTCACGTCGGCGCTGGTCTCGGACCGAATCGCCGTTTCAGCCAGCTTCTCGGTCAGCTTCAGCGCGCACACCGGGATCGGCACGCTGCCGGTGATCTGGTATGGCACGCCGGCGCAGAAGGAGAAGTACCTGCCGAAGCTCAAGTCCGGCGAATGGATCGCCGCTTATGCCTTGTCAGAGTCTTCTTCCGGATCGGATGCCATGAATATTCGCGCGCAGGCGCGGCTCTCGCCCGACGGCAGGCAGTACATCCTGAACGGCGAGAAGATGTGGATTTCGAACGCCGGGTTCGCGGATCTGTTCATCGTCTTCGCGAAGATTGATGGAGAACAGTTTTCCGCGTTTCTGGTCGAACGCGACACGCCTGGGCTTACCATTGGCGCGGAAGAACACAAGCTCGGCATCCGCGGCTCGTCCACCTGCCCTCTGGTGCTGTCGGACTGCGCGATTCCAGCGGAGAATCTGCTGGGCGAGGCGGGCAAGGGCCATCACATTGCTTTCAATATTCTGAACGTCGGCCGTTACAAATTGGGCGCGGCCACACTGGGCGGAGCGCGCAACACGCTGCGCAATGCAGTGCGCTATGGAAAACAGCGCATGGCATTCGGCAAGCCGATCACTTCGTTTGGATTGGTGCAGGAGAAGATTGCCGAGACGGCCGCCGGGATTTTTGCGGGGGAGGCGCTTGTGTATCGCGTGGTGGGTGCGATTGACGCGGCGCTGGCTACGCTCGCGGCCGACGCTCCGGCAAGCGAAGTGCAGAAGTGCATCGAGGAATACGCGGTGGAGTGTTCGATTGTGAAGGTGTGGTGTTCGGAGATGCTGGAGCGGGCGGTTGACCACTGCGTTCAGATTTACGGCGGCTATGGCTATGTGGAGGAATATCCGGCGGAACGTGGCTATCGCGACTCGCGCATCAATCGCATTTTCGAGGGCACCAACGAAATCAATCGGCTGATCATCACGGGGTTTACGCTGAAGCGCGCCATGCAGGGGCGTTTGCCGCTGCTGCCAGCCATCGGCAAGGTGATGGATGAAGTGATGGCGGGACCGTCGGCGCGGGAGGAAGCTTCCGGGCCGCTGGGTGCGGAAAAGACGCTTTTGGCCAGCGCGAAGAAGCTCGGCCTTTTCTGTTCTGGCGCGGCGAGCCAGAAATATCCGACGAACCTCCAGGATCAACAGGAGATCATGGGCGCACTGGCCGATATTCTGATGGAGATTCTGGTGATGGAGTCGGCGATCCTGCGCGCCGAGAAGTTTAGCGGGCGCAGCACCATCGCGATTCAGCTGGCGCAGCTCAGC
>JASHPM010000128.1 GCA_030038115.1 Acidobacteriaceae bacterium
CTGTGCCGGCATGGCGAGCCGCCAGCCGCAATACCGTAATCGCGCCGGGCTCCGGGCAGGCCATGAAGCAGATCCCGCACCCTGTGCAACCCGCGCCCATGTACATCGCGGCGCGATAACCGCCGTGGTTCAGATACTCGCCGATGCGAATCACCCGGGGCGGACACGCTTCCACACAAAGTCCGCATCCCTTGCACTCCTCCGCATCGATCCGCAACAACCCGCGATCCCGCTTTGCGTCCTCCATGTGTCGCCTCTTTTCTGTCCTGCCGCTCTCAGCGCGATGCAGCCAGCACCCTCCCGTGTTCGAGGTAGCGCGCCCTCAGCGCAAAGTCCTCCAGCTCCTGCTGGAAGCGCGGATCGGCGATTCCGATTAAAGCCTCTGCGCGTTCCCGCAGCGTCTTGCCATGCAGATACGCGATGCCGTGTTCAGTCACCACGTAATGCACATCGGCGCGCGACGTCACCACTCCCGCCCCCGGCTCCAGCACCGGAACAATCCGCGATACGCTGCCGTGCACCGCCGTCGAAGGCATCGCAATGATCGGCACTCCCCCCTTCGAACGCGCCGCTCCGCGAATGAAATCCAGTTGCCCGCCAAATCCGCTGTACGGCCTCGTTCCCATCGAATCGGCGCACACCTGCCCGGTCAGATCCACCTGGATCGCCGAGTTGATGGCCACCATCCTGTCGTTCCGCGCCACGATGAACGGATCCGTCGTGTACCGGATCGGCCGGAACTCAAAACTCGGATTGTCGTGGATGAAATCGAACAGCCGCCTCGTTCCCAGCACGAACCCCGCCACCACTTTCCCGCGGTGCAGCGTCTTCCGTTCCCCGTTGATCACCCCCGATTCCATCAGGTCGATGACTCCGTCGGAACACATCTCGGTATGAATTCCCAGATCGCGCCGGTCATGAATACATTCCAGCACCGCGTCCGGAATCCCCCCGATGCCCGTCTGCAGCGTTGCCCCGTCGGGAATCAGCGAGGCCACATTCCGCGCCACGCGCAGATGCAGCTCGCTCAGCGGCGCCGCCGGCAGCTCCACCAGCGGATGCGACGTTTCCACCACCGCCGAAATCCGGCTCACATGCACGAACGTGTCTCCGTGCGTGCGCGGCATGCGCTCGTTCACCTCTGCGATTACGATTGGCGCGCACCGGGTCGCGGTCAGCGTGCAGTCCACCGTGGTTCCCAGGCTCACGAATCCATGCGCGTCCGGCGGCGAGACCTGCATTAGCACCACATCCAGCGGAAGCTCCCCATTTTCAAACAGGCTCTCAATCTCGCTCAGAAAGATCGGCGTGTAATCGGCGCGCCCCTCGGCAATCGCCTCCCGCACATTCGTTCCCAGGAACAGCCCGCGATGACGAAACCGTCCCGCATATTCCGGCTTCGTATAGTCCGCGCTGCCCAGCGTCATCATGTGGACGATCTCCACGTCCCGCACCGCCGGTGCGCGCCCCACCAGGGCATCCACCAGCACCGAAGGCGTCCCGCATCCCGACTGAATCCACACCCGGGCCCCCGACTGGACCGCTTCCAGCGCCTGCGCCGCGCTCATGCACTTGCTCCGATACTCTTCAGTCCAGCCCATATTCGTTCTTCCCCAAAACCGACTTACGTTACGCCTCGCAGAGGGCCAATTCAGTGACCGGCATCACCGGGCCAAGCCTCGTTTTTGCAAAGAGTTACTCCGCAGGTTCAGGACTGTTCCAGGATTGAACACACCCCCCTGCGCCGCGCCGCAATCAGCCCCGTCCCGCATCCCTCCCGATTCGCGCCGGCACAGATGACCACAGGCACTCCCCAAACCCAAAACACCCATGGACACTGCCAATGGAGCGTCGCTAGACTGGCTGAAACAAAGCGACAAACGGAGGCCAAATGGATTTCCCCCCGCCATTTGCCTGGTACCCTTTTCGATCGCAGCGCCGTTCTGCGGCTCTGAGTTTTTTGGCCGCGGCTCTCCTCCTGCTCACCTGCGCCGGCCTGGCAGGCTGCGGCAGCACCATCGCGTCGTCGAACCTGCCACCGGCCTCACCCAAACCCACCATCACGTCCTTTGCTGCCAGCCCCACCAGCATCAATTCCGGCGCCGGCAGCACGCTCAGTTGGGCAACCACCGGCGCCACCACCATCGCCATCACGCCGGGAACCTTTACCTCCACCGCCGCCAGCGGCTCCCTCACCGTGACCCCAACCGCAACCACCACCTGGACGCTCACCGCGACCAATGCTTCCGGCTCAACCACAGCCACCGCCATGGTGACCGTCAACGCACCACCGCCCATCCCCACCATCACGTCCTTCACCGCTGACCCCACCAGCATTAATGCCGGCGCCAGCAGCACGCTCAGCTGGGTCACAACCGGCGCCACCGGCATTGCCATCACGCCGGGAACCTTTACCTCCACCTCAGCCAGTGGTTCCACCGCCGTAACCCCAACCGCCACCACCACCTGGACCCTGACCGCAACTAACGCTTCCGGCTCAGCCACCTCCACCGCAACCGTCACCATCAACGCGTCCGGCAGCCCCCTCGCCATCACCACCACTTCCTGCCCAGGTGGAACCCAGGGCGCATCCTATGCGGGCTGCACCATCAACGCCACCGGCGGCACACCGCCTTATACCTTCTCGACCGATGCGACCGGTAACTATGCTCCCTTGCCGGAAGGTATGGCCCTCGATGCGAGCACCGGCAATATAACCAGCGCACTCATCGGCGGTCAGGGCACTTACACCGCTGACCTGATCGTTACCGACTCCGCCCACGCTCAGGCCACCCAGGAGATTAGCTTCGCCATCGACGGCAGCAACGCCTTCCTCGCGAGCATCTTCCCGTCCACTTCCATCTTTCACCACCGCGTCGACGCCGCTTCCACCGGCTTGCCCGTCGACACATCGCCGGCCGCGCCCATCTACAGCGCTTATTTGCCGGAGACCATCCGGCCTTTCTTCGGAGCCAACTATCCTCCGTTCCCCAACGGAATCCCCGCTATCGAAGTGCCTTACAACCAGCCCGATGTATCCGTCTCTACCACCGTCTATCAGTCCTACTTCACCTCCGCTCCCATCCCCGCCTATGCCCCGGTAGAAGGAACCCTCTACTCCAATGGAGATCGCCACGTCCTCGTCTATCTGGAAGCGGGCGGCGGCAACAACCCCGCCCTGTACGAAATGTGGCAGGGAATTTACGAGAACGGCCCGTGGACCGATTCGTCCAACGCCCTCTGGCCCAACGTATCGTCGAACGCGCTCACCCCCCAGGGCAACGGCACCTCCGATGCAGCGGGACTTCCCGTCGCGCCTCTGCTCGTCAACGCCGACGAAGTCATCGGCACCGGCACACCCACCGCACCCAACGGTGCCGTTCTCCATCCCATCCGATTCACGCTCAACCATATGTTGAATTACTGGGTCTGGCCCGCTACCCAGACCGCGGGCGTGGGCAGTTGTATCTCCGGCGGCAATACCATTCCCACCGAAAGCGAGATTTCGCAGTCATCCCCACCCACCAGCTGCACCATGTCCGGCCCCGCCGGCGAGATTTATCGGCTCAAGGCCTCCGTGGCCACGCCCTCCTGCGCGTCCACCAGTCCCCAGGCGGCCATCATCATCACCGGCTTCAGAAACTACGGAATCATCCTCGCCGATAACGGCATGAGCGGCGGACTCATCGGAACTCCCGATGCTCGCTGGAACGATTCCGATCTGGAGTGCCTCACCAGCCTCACTTTGTCCGACTTCGAGCCCGTCAACGTCTCCAGCCTCATGGTCAGCAACGACAGCGGCGC
>JASHPM010000129.1 GCA_030038115.1 Acidobacteriaceae bacterium
AGCAGACCTTCGGCTTCCAGCCTGAGCGCCGCCTCGCGAATCAGACCCGGATGCGAGCTGGCGTCATGCATCAGAACCAGGCCGTTGGGGCTGATCCATGGCAGGAACCGGCGCACCTCCTGCTCGCGAATCTTCAGGTCGCTGTCGCTGAAGAACAGATCGATAGTTCCGTTCACTTCCAGTTCCAGGCTTGAAACATTGCGCAGCTCGATCCATTCCGACACCCCCGATGCGGCAATCTTCTCCTGGGCTTTGGCGAAAACCAGCGGGTCGAATTCGCAGCTTATAATCCGGCCGAATCCGTTCCTCTTCAGCGCCTGCGCCATCCAGACCGAGCTCGTTCCGAGAAACGAGCCGGTTTCGACGATGAGGTTGGGCTTGACGGTGGTCACCAGGGTGGCCAGAAACTCCAGCACTTCGACTTCCGCCGTCATCGAGTCGTACATGCTCCAGCGCTCCGGGTGCGGGCACTCCGGAGTGGCGCGGTGATATTCCGGCAACAGCTCGCCACCGGCGCGCTCGGCCTGCAGCATCACCTTGTGTTCCTGTTTCAGCTTCTTTCGAAAAAGGCGCAACGCGGCTCCCCAAAAATCAAACTTCGATTGTAGTGCGTTCCCGCTCTCTGCTTTCTGTTCGCTGTACCCTGTACCCCGCACCCTGTACCCTGAATTCATGAAAGTCGCCATCCTGGGATTCGGCACCGTCGGGAGCTCTGTCGCTCGCATCCTGTGCGATCTGAAACCGGACGCCCTGGAGCTGTCGCACGTCTTCAATCGCAACGTGGCGCGCAAGAAAGCGGCATGGGTTCCTTCGACCGTTGTGTGGACGGAAGATTTCGAGGAGATTTTGCGCTCCGACGTCGATGTGATCGTGGAACTGGCCGGTGGCCTTGAACCGGCAGGTACCTGGGTTCGCCGCGCACTCGAAGCCGGCAAATCGGCGGTCACGGGCAACAAGAAGCTCATCGCCAAACACGGCATCGAACTCGACCGCCTGGCCCGCTCCAAAGGCGGGCACCTGCTCTACGGCGCCGCTGTCGCCGGAGGCATTCCCGTAATTCCCGGCCTGCAGCAGGGACAGGCCGGCGACCGCATCACACGCATCGAGGGCATCCTTAACGGCACCTGCAACTACATCCTGAGCCGCATGGAGAACGGAGCCGCATTTTTCGATGTGCTGCGCGACGCGCAGCAATTGGGCTACGCCGAAGCCGATCCCAGCGAAGACGTGGACGGCTACGACGCGCGCGCGAAGCTGGTGATTCTGTCGCGCATCGCTCTGCGCGCCGACATCGACGTCGAATCGGTTGCCTGCCGCTCCATCACCGATGTCGCCACCGTGGATCTGGTCTACGCGCGGGATCTGAACTGCACTATCCGCCAGATCGCCAAGGCGGAGCTGCGCCCAGACGGAGTTTCCGCCGCGGTGGGCCCCATGCTGGTGCCGCTGCGTTCGCCGTTCGCGTGGTCGCGCGGCACAGAGAACATGGTTCTGGTGAGCGGCCAGTATGGCGGAGACGTCGTCTTTTCCGGTCACGGAGCCGGCGGTCATCCTACCGCGGTCGCTGTGGTCTCGGATCTCATCTCGCTGGCGCACGGTTCCAGAGCCGCGGATCTGCCCAGCCGCGCTGCTCTTCTGAGCGGCGAGTTCGAGTTGCGCCACTACATTCGCTTTGTCGTACAGGATCGGCCCGGCATTGTCGCCGAAATCGCCGGCGCGCTGGCTTCGGAAAAAATCAACATCGACGCGCTCTTCCAGCGCACCGGATACGAGAAGGGCCATCTTCCTTTCGTGGTCACCGTCGAACCGTGTGCCGCCTCATCGCTGCGCCGCGCACTCGACCGCGTCAGCCATGCGGGCTGGCTGGCGCAACCACCGCTCGATATGCCCATCCTCGGCGAGTAATAAGGCGAGTGACTAACCCGATGTTCGCCACCATCATTGCCGGCATCACCACGCTGCTCGCCATCGCTGGACTTGGCTACTATTTCGTGGCCATGCTGGGCGCGCGCTCTTTTCTGCGCCAGCCGCGCTTTCCAGTGGGATTCGCTCCGCCGGTCAGCGTTCTGAAGCCGATTCATGGCGTCGATCCGGACCAGGCCGAGGCTTTCGCCAGCCATTGCCGCCAGAATTACCCCGGCGAGGTTGAGCTGCTCTTCGGCGTCTCCAGCCTCGACGATCCGGCCGCGGCCGTGGTTCGCCAACTCCAGGCCGACTTTCCCGATCAGGCCATCCAGCTCATCCTGTGCCCTGAGGTTCTCGGGCCGAGCGGTAAAGTCAGCAACCTCGCGCAGCTGGTGCAACACACCCGTTACGACTACATGGTCATCAACGACGCCGACATCCGCGTCGGCCCGAACTACCTCGCGCACGTGCTTGCGCCGTTCGCACCGCAACCGGACCAGAAGCCGGTTGGCCTGGTCACCGCACTCTATCGCGGATGCGCGCACCAGACATTGGGCTCGAAGATGGAAGCGCTGGGCATCGCCACCGATTTCGCGTCAGAGGTTCTGACCTCGCGCTTCCTTGAGCGCGGCCTGCATTTCGGGCTTGGTTCCACGCTTGCGGTTTCGCGCGCGGCGCTCGACGCTGTCGGCGGCCTGGTTCCGCTTACCGAATATCTTGGCGACGACTACGAACTGGGCGCGCGCATCGATCGGGCCGGTTTCCGCGTCGAGCTGAGCCACGAAACGGTCGAGACTTCCGTTCATCCCTGGACTTTTTCGGGCTATCTGCGGCACCAGTTGCGCTGGGCGCGCACTATGCGCGACTCGCGGCCCGGCGGTTACGCGGGCCTGGTTGTTTCCTGGGGACTTGCCTGGGCCTTCCTGAATCTCATCGCATCGGGACTCAGCCTGTCCTCCTTCGCCCTGTTCAGCCTGGCATTACTGTTCCGCGTCGCAGTGGCGCTGGGGGTGGGCGTGGGCATTCTCGGC
>JASHPM010000130.1 GCA_030038115.1 Acidobacteriaceae bacterium
CGTGCCCACCTTCGGAATGCGGAAGACATTCAGCACCTCGGCGCGCCCCAGGAAGTTCTCCCTGAATACCGGCTCCAGAAGACCCAGCATCGCCTGGCGAATCTCGTCCTGCAGCTCGTAGATGATCGAGTGCAGCCGGATCTCCACTTCTTCTTGCTCCGCCAGGTCGGCCACCTTGCGCTCCGGACGCACGTTGAACCCGATGATGATCGCGTTCGACGCCGACGCCAGCAGCACGTCGCTTTCCGTGATCGCGCCCACGCCGGAGTGGATCACCTTGATGCGCACTTTCTCCGTCGACATTTTCTGCAGCGAATCGGCCAGCACTTCCACCGACCCCGTCACATCGCCCTTCAGGATCAGCGGCAGCTCCTTCACGCCCGCCTGCTGAATCTGATCCGCCAGCCCTTCCAGCGTTACGCGCGACGACTTGGCCAGCTGCGATTCCCGTTCCCGCATCTTGCGGTATTGCCCGATGCCGCGTGCTTTGTCGCGATCGCTCACCACCAAGAAGGTGTCGCCTGCGTCCGGCATCCCTTCCAGTCCCAGAATTTCTACCGGCGTCGACGGCCCTGCGTCCTCCACCGCGCGCCCGCGATCGTCGAACATGGCGCGAATCTTGCCGAACGTGTTGCCCACTACAAAATTGTCCTGGTTTTTCAGCGTGCCGTTCTGCACCAGCACCGTTGCCACAGCGCCGCGGCCGCGATCCAGCTTGGCTTCGAGCACCGTTCCCACCGCCGACCGCTCCGGCGTCGCCTTCAGCGTCTGCAGGTCGGCCACCAGGCAAATCATCTCCAGCAGCAAGTCCAGGTTCATGCGCTTCTTTGCCGATACGTCGACGAAGACCGTGCTCCCGCCCCAGTCCTCCGGCACCAGTCCACGATCCCCCAGCTGCTTCTTCACCCGGTCCGGCTGCGCTTCCGGCTTGTCGATCTTGTTCACCGCCACGATCATCGGCACGTTCGCCGCTTTCGCGTGGTCGATCGCTTCCAGCGTCTGCGGCATCACCCCATCGTCGGCCGCCACCACGATCACCACAATGTCCGTGACCTTCGCCCCCCGCGCGCGCATCCGCGTAAACGCCTCGTGGCCCGGCGTGTCGAGGAATACAATCTCGCGTCCGAACGCCGGCGAATCCGGCTTGTTGATTTTCACCTTGTACGCGCCGATATGCTGCGTGATCCCGCCCGCTTCGCCGCCTGCCACATCCGTCTCACGGATCGCGTCCAGCAGCGACGTCTTGCCGTGATCCACGTGCCCCATCACCGTCACCACCGGCGGGCGCGTTACCTCCAACTCGTCGGGATTCTCGGTCGACAGGATGCTCTCCATCGCCTCGTTCGCCATCTGGTCCTCGAAGCTGATCACCTGCACGTCGGCCCCGAATTGCGCCGCCACTTCTTTCACCAGTTCCGTATCCAGCGTCTGGTTCACGGTGACAAATACGCCCTTCACCAGCAGCGTCGCGATCAGGTCCTTGCCGCGGATTTCCAGCTTCTCCGCCAGGTCCTTCACACTCACGCCTTCCGTGACCGTGATCGTG
This sequence comes from Acidobacteriaceae bacterium, assembly GCA_030038115.1. Lineage (GTDB taxonomy): Bacteria > Acidobacteriota > Terriglobia > Terriglobales > Acidobacteriaceae > Palsa-343. The sequence goes on from JASHPM010000130.1 coordinate 1,547, forward strand.
CGCGTGATCGGCACCGGCCCCGTCGGAATCTGCGCGGTCGCGCGCGACGGCGGCGCAAACCCCTTCATCGGGCCTTCTTTGGTCTTCTCGTACCGCGGCCGCCCGCGGCCTCTCGGCCCCGGCCGCGCCGGCCGTGGCGCTTCGCCTGGGGGCGGCGCCAATCCCGGCGCACCTGTCCCCGGCCTCTGCCCAAACCCAGGCCGCGCCCCAAATCCTGGACGCGCGCCCATTCCCGGCCTCTGCCCCGGTCCAGCGGGACCGCCCGGCGCAGACCGCGTCGGATGCATCGGACGCCTGCTCCCCGGCTGCCCCTGCGCCCCGCCCACCGCCGGACGCGGACCGCCGCCCGGTCCCCCCGGCGCTCCTGACGGTCTGCGATCAAAAATCGGCCGTCCCCGTTGAATTCCACCGCCTGTACTCGGACCCGCCTCTGCTGCCGACGGCGGCGGCGCGCTGTAAACCGGCCGCGGTCCCGTCTGCGGCATGATCACGCGGCGCGATGCAGGGGGTTCCGGCCGTGCCGCCGCTGGACTCTCGACTCCCTCGGTCATCGGTGCGGCCGCTCTCCCCGCTTCCGTCGCACCCGCCCCCTGAGCAGCAGCCGCTGCTGCAACCACCGGTCCCGGAGTCGAAGCCGGTGCCGCCGCGGATGCCAGCCCGGCTGCGCTGGCTGGCGGCCTTGCCGCAACCACCGTCCCGGCAGACGCTGCCCCAGGCCGTCCATCTGTGGGTGTTGTCCCCGAACCCGCTGCCGCCGCCATCGGCGGCTTTGCCACAATCGGACCCGCCGGGGGACGCGAGGCAATCGCCGGCGTCTGCGGCGGAGCCGCCACGATCGCTGGTGCCTGGCGCGGCTGGGGAACAATCCTTCTTGGCGCAGGCTTCGCCTCCGCCGTCTGCCTGCTTGCTGCTGGTGCGCTCGCTGCCGCATCGGCCGGAGCCGCGCTGGCCGCGGGCTTCACTACCGCCGGCGCCGCCGGTCGCGCCACTGCGGGCCTGGCAGTTGCTGCTGCCGGGGGCGCAGCCACTCTCGGCGCTGGATGCAGTTCCTGCTGCTTCTTCTCCAGAATCGCCTTCGCGGCATCGCCGACGCTGTGCACCTTGGACCAGTCGATCTTCGGCTTCGCTTCGGCCTCATGCCGCGCCGCCGCCCCGCTCCCGCTCGACCCGCGCCCCTTCAGTATGTGCGCGCGCACACGTTCGGCTTCATCCGTCTCGATCGAGCTCGAATGCGTCTTCTTCTCGGTGACCCCAACTGCCGTGAGCGCGTCCAGAATTTCCTTACTCTTGACTTCCAGCTCACGCGCTAATTCATTGATTCGAACTGTGCTCATCCGTCCCCGTGTTTCCTCAACTTCCCACCGGCCCTTAGTTCTTCACACTTGCAACTCCTGACTTGTGGGTCTGACAATCTCTTCCATTATCTCTGAAAACCCTGCGTTCGCGGCTTCAATTCCCCGCGCTCAACGGACAAAATCGGCTCTGCTGCACAGATTCCTGAACGCTGAGCGCTGCACGCCGGTTATTCGTCCACCTCATTCTCTTCCCGCTCTTCGTCCCGCACTTCCTCCACGTTGCCTTGCCCCACCGCGTCGTCATCGGCCTCGGGCCTCGTCTCGTGCTCGGCCAGGATTGCGCTCGTGTCCTCATTTCCCGGCGCCACTGCCTCCGCGCCTTCCTCGTCCAGGTCCGGCCCCACTTCGGTCAGCTTTGCCAGCGTCTCTTCGGCCACGTCGTCGCGGATCACCCCTGTGCCATCGGCGCTCTCCGGCTCTTCTTCGCTCTGCGTCAGATCCTGCTCGAGCGCCTCGATCTCTTCGTCCAGCGACGCTTCTTCCGCCTTCAGTTCCGCCGCTTCGGCGCCAGCCTCTGCTTGCTCTCCCGTGACCTCCGCAGCCTCGGCGGTGCCTTCCGCCGTTGCCGCCAGCTGCACCGGCCGCTCTTCTCCCTCTTCGTATTGCCCAAAGTAGTGGCGCACCGCCACGCTGATCTTCTCCAGCGTCTTTTCGCCGATCCCTGGGATCTCCTCCAGCTGCTCCGGCGTCATATCGGCCAGCGCTTCCACCGTCGTGATTCCGGCCGCGACCAGCTTCTGGATAATTCCCTCGCCCAGCTCGCCCACCTGCTCGATCGGCGTCGCCGTCGCTCCCGCCATGGCCTGCATCTGCTGCTCCACTTCCTGGCGCTTCTCTTCCTCGCTCTTGATGTCGATCTTCCACCCCAGCAGCTTCGCCGCCAGCCGCACATTCTGGCCCTTCTTGCCGATCGCCAGCGACAGCTGCGTGTCGTCCACAATCACTTCCAGCTGCTTGTCGTTCAGATCGCTGATGCTCACCCGGCTCACCTTCGCCGGCTGCAGCGCCTTCTCCGCAAACGTCGTGATCTCCTCGCTGAACTCGATGATGTCGATCTTCTCGCCCCGCAGCTCGCGAATAATCGACTGCACGCGCATGCCCTTCATGCCCACGCACGCGCCCACAGGATCCACGTCCTTGTCCCGCGACATCACCGCAATCTTGGTTCGCTCGCCTGCCTCGCGCGCAATGGCCCGGATCATCACCGTCCCGTCGTAAATCTCCGGCACTTCGCTCTGGAACAGGCTCTGCACCAGCTCCGGCGCTGCGCGCGACACGATCACCTGCGGTCCACGCGATGCCCGATCCACGCGCTGCAACACCACCCGCACCCGTTCACCCACCGCAAACTGCTCCAGCCGCGACTGCTCCCGGCGCGGCATCCGCGCCTCCGCCTTGCCCAGGTCGAAGATCACGTCCTGCAGTTCCACCCGCTTCACCGTGGCGTTCAGTATCTCGCCCACGCGATGCGCATATTCGTTGAAGACCGTGTCCCGCTCCGCCTCCCGCACCTTCTGGAAAATCACCTGCTTCGCCATCTGCGCGGCAATCCGGCCCAGCACGTCCGTCGGCTTGTAGTAGCGAATCTCCCCGCCCACTTCCACCTCCGGCGCCAGCGCCCGCGCTTCTTCCAGCGCAATCTGGTTCAGCGGATCCTCAATCTGATCCTCGTTCTCCACCACCGTCTTGAAGACATAGGCCCGAATCTCGCCCGTATCCTTGTCCAGCTCCGCCCGCATGTTTTCCTGCGTCTTGTAATACTTGCGCGTCGCCAGCGCGATCGCGTCCTCCACCGCCGAAACCACAATCTGCGGATCGATGCCCTTATCCCGGCTTAACGCCTCAATGCTGTCATACAGTACGCTTGGCATTTGTTTGTCTCAGTCCTTCTTCAAATCCTGACTACTGCCGAATCCTGCAAGGCTTGCTGGCTGCCGACCGCTGGCGGCTGGTAGCTAAAATTCCGGTACCAGTTGCGCCTTCTCAATATTCTTCAGCGCAATCTCCACTTCCGCCCCGCTCCCTGCTCCCTGCTCCCTGCCCGCTCTGCCCTTCTTCGCGCGCGCTCCGGCCTTGCCCTGCAACGCCAGCTTCACCGACGCGTCATTCACGTTTGTGAGCCGCCCCTGCCAGTGCCGGTTGGCCTGCACCGGCTCAAACGTCTGCACCTTCACCAGCATTCCCGCAAACCGCCGGTAGTCCTCCACCCCGCGCAGCTTCCGATCCAGCCCTGGCGATGAAACTTCCAGCGTGTACTCGCCCCCGGGAATCGAATCCTCCACATCCAGCACCGTGCCAAAATCCCGGCTGAACGCCTCGCAATCCTCGTGCGTCACACCCGCCAGCTGATCGACACCCGCCCCCGCAGCCAGCGCGGCTTCCAGCCCTCTGGCGTCTGCCGCCTCCGCCGCCAGCTTCTTTCGTTCCTCCGCGTTCTTTTCAATAAAAACGCGCAGGATCCGGTGCTTCGCGCCCCCGTGAAACTCAACCTCCACTACGTCCAGCCCGTGCGACGCCGCCACTCGCTGCGCTGTGGAGCGTATCTGTTCCGCATCGACCGCCATAAAAATCGCGCAAATAAAAAGTGGGCTTTCGCCCACTCATTTCTCCGGCCCGCACACCCGCGTTGCCAGACAAACTCGTCTGTTCCTATACTACCCCGCCCGCCCCCACCTTTCAATTCCGAATGCGCAGCAACGGTCCCCAGGGCCATTTATCCCATAGATGAATCCTGCGCTCAGCCGTGGCATCATCAATGAGGCACACACAGCGAACTTGCAACCCTGAAAGAGAGCCCGCAATGCCCACTGCCACCGGCACCCTCAATCCCTACGCCAAATTCCTCCACGGCCAGGACCCCGTCGCCGCCATCCGCGCCACTCCCGCCCGCCTCAAGTCCCTCGCTCAGACCATCGGCCCCGCCCGCATCACCCAGTCCCCCGCCCCCGGCAAATGGAGCGCCCGCGACATCCTCTGCCATCTCGCCGACTGCGAATCCGTCTTTGCCTTCCGTCTCCGCCAGACCCTCTCCGAAGAGCACCACATCATCCAGCCCTTCGATCAGGAAAAGTGGGCCGTGCACTATCACGGCACTGACGCTAACGAGGCCCTCGCCACCTTCGCCATCCTGCGCCGCTGGAACCTCATTCTGGTCGAATCCGCCCTGCCCGAACACGCCAACAAGCCCGTCACCCACCCTGAACGCGGCGCCATGACCTTCGCCACCATCGTCGAAACCATGGGCGGACACGACCTCAACCACATCGCCCAGCTCGAACGCATCGCCGCCGCCTGAATTCGCTCGTCCTCTCGCTGGCTTTTCGCTCGCTTCTTGCTCGCCTCTCGCTGGCTTCCCGCTGGCCTCCCCGCACCCTATACCCTGCACCCTGCTTTTCGTTACTCCTCCTCCGCTTTGAGCTCCTCACACGCCACCGTGTCTCCGCCCGTGCACGCTTTGCGGAAGAAGCTCACCGCCTCGTCCGGATCCCGCGGTACGCCGTCGCCGCTCTGGTAGGACTGCGCTACTTTGTGGCAGCCCGCCAGCTGGCCGCCATCGCACGCCTTGCGATAGAGGGCAAAGGCCTGCACCGCATCCCGGGTCACACCAAAGCCGTTCTGGTAAGCAAATCCCAGCGCGGTGCAGCTCGCCAGATTGCCGCCGTCGCACGCCTTGCGATAATAGCTGGCCGCCTGCACGCCATCCCTCGCCACTGCCGCTCCATACGAATAGGCCGAGCCGAGGTTCATGCAGCTGATCATTTCGCCGCCGTCACAGGCCTTCTGAAACAACGCAATCGCCGCTGTGTCATCCTGGGCGACCCCCAGTCCGTTGTGCAGCAGCAGCCCCAGCATGGCGCAGCCCTTCATCTGCCCGCTGTCGCAGGCCTTCCGGCTCTCGCTGGCCAGGTGGGCGTCATCTTTCTCGTCGCCCAGTCCCTGTTGGACCATGAATTCCATGGCCGTCAGGCTGGTGCACGCCCACGTCTCGCCGGCCGCACACGCCCGGGTGTCCAGCGCCACCGCCTGCCCGATGTCCTTCGGCGCTCCGCGGCCGGTGTAGTACGAGACCGCCAGGTTGATGCATGCCGAGAGGTTCCCGCCATCGCACCCCTTGCGGCTATACTTCGCCGCTTCCGCGTGATCCGCCGGCACACCTGCGCCGGTTGCATAGATAAACGCCAGCGCGGTACACCCCTGCACCCCCTGGTTGTCGCACGCCTTGCGGTCCAGCTCAATCGTCCGTTGAATGTCCTTCGCCACTCCCAGACCTTCCAGATACGCATAGGCCAGCTGCGTGCACCCGGTCATGTCACCGCCATCGCAGGCCTTCTGGTAAAAGCTGTTCGCCTGCTTGTCGTCTTTGGTGACGCCTGCCCCCGCGAAATACGCATAGCCGAGCTGGGTGCAGCCCTGCATCCCTCCGCTGTCGCAAACTTTTTTGTACGTATCGATCGCCCCCGCCTGGTCCTTTGCCGTTCCCGTGCCGCTCTGCATCATGTATCCCAGATCCAGGCAGCCCTGCATGGCGCCCTCGTCGCAGGCTTTCCGGAACAACCCCACCGCCACGGTTGCGTTCTTAGGCACGCCTTCACCGCTGGCCGTTAGCGACCCCATCTCGACACAACTGGTCATATCTCCGCCGTCGCAGGCTTTCCTGAACAGGTGCGCCGCTTCCGTTGTGTCCTTCGTCACTTCCCCTCCGTTCAGGTACAGCCAGCCGACGTTCCGGCAGCCCAGCATCTCTCCCTTCTCGCACGACCGGTTATAAAGGCGCAGTGCTTCGTGCAGGTCTTTGTTAACGCCACGTCCCAATTGGTACATGGCCCCCAGATCGTTACACCCGTAGGTGCCGCCGGCGTCGCAGGATTTTCGAAAATAGATCGCTGCCTGCGCCTCGTCCTTAGCCATGCCATCGCCATTGCTCAGCAGGAGGCCAAGGTTCACGCAGCCCAGTGTCCCCCCGCCATCGCACGCCTTACGGTACAGGTCCACGGCCTTCGCGACGTCTTTCGTTACTCCTGTGCCGTTTTGGTACAGCCAGCCCAGATCGTTGCAACCGTCCATCAGACCCCCGGTACAGGTCTTGTTGTAAAAACTCACCGCCTGAGCCAGGTCTTTGGAAACGCCCTTGCCGGCGGCATAAAGATTGCCGACGTTCTCGCAGCTCTTCAATATGCCGCCGTCGCAAGCCTTCTGCCACCAGTTCAATGCCTGCCCATAGTCGAGCGTCACTCCCATTCCGTATGCGTACAGCGCGCCCAGACCGTTGCAGCCATTGATTTCGCCGCCATCGCACGCCTTGGCAAAGTAGTTCTTCGCCTGCGCGTTGTCCTGGGCGACGCCATGCCCCTCCAGATACAGCCTGCCCAGGCCAAAACACCCCCGCAGATTTCCCTGATTGCAGGCGTCCTGATACAGCCGGGCAGCGCTCTGCATATCGGGCTCAATCGTCTCTCCAGCCTGATACAGACCGCCCAGGAAAACACACGCATTGGAGGCCGGCGCCTTCGCCTGACAGGCCTGCTGCGCCAAAGTCACAGCGCGCGGATAGTCGGTTCCTCCGCCTAGTCCGGAAGCGAAGCTGCGCGCGGCCTGTTCGCATCCCCACGTGTCGCCTCCCTCGCACAATTTGACCGTCGCACTGCGCGCCGCCACGAAGTTCTTCAGCGGATCGTCGGGTCGCCAGTACTGACGGTCCCCTTCCTTCCTGAGCCGGGCCAGCTCGCTGGTCTCATAGTCGGTCAGCGTGCTGGCTGGGTTTGCGCCGTCCGCTGCTTTAGTGCTCGGACCCGCGCCCATTTGAATGATCAGTTCCCCGCCCTCATCCAGATCGAAGGATCCGAACCCCGGCGTCTGCCGCGATCCCTCCGCAATCCCCACCTCGTGCTGCGTAAAGGCTCCCAGCTGGCTCGACGTTACAAATCCCGCCTTGTAGCTGTCGGCCTTCCCGTTGCTCAATCCCTGGATCATCAGCCCCGTAAACAGAGAGTGATTCGGCAACGGACCCTGGTCGGCCGCCAGTTGATCCCCCTGCGCGCTGGAAATCACCTTGCGGCTCACCTTCACCAGCATGTCTCGCTGAAATCGCGTGTCATCGCGCGTGGTCGTGAACTTGCTCCCCAAAGCCATCCCGCTGTGGCAGCTGTCCAGAATCACCAGAATGTGCGATGCCGGCAGCCGGGAAATCTTCCCCAGCAGCTCCTCGATGTTCAGATAGCTGCTCCACTTGTTGTCGGCGTCCGCGTTGGCATCCACCGGCACGATGTATCCCACTGATCGGGTCTCGTCTCCAATTTTCGAGGTTTGTGTCGTACCGTGTCCCGCGAAGAAAACAATCAGCGAGTCCTCCGGTTTGAGGCGATTGTAAAGATCGTCCTCGATCAGAGAATTGATCGCTTCCTTGGTCGCGTGTTCCTCGGTCAGCGGCTCAACCGCGTATTCGAATCCGAACTTGCTCGTCAGCAGACTCGCAAATCCCGTCGCGTCGCTCACCGCCGTGCTCAGGACCGGCCAGTTCTTGTAGTGATCGATCCCGATCGCCACCAGGTAGTGGTGGCCATTCTTAACCGGCGCCGCCTCTTCGTTCATCGGCTGGACGCCGCGCTGCCCCCCGCTCGGCGCTGTCGCCGCCTGTGCTGCCCCCGCGCTCCTGCCCTGCTGCGCGAATACTATCCCTGCGCTCAAAAGCAGGGTCACAACGCCCAATCCTCGCCGCCCAATCGACATACAAATTCCCCTCCTTCGCGACCCGAATCCATGAATTCCGGGGATAGATTGGCATCACAATACCACCACAATTCCAGGATTTCCCTCACCCGCCTGTAACCAGCCTGAATTGCCCCGAAATACCCCGCTGTTCGGCTCTGGCTTCCCGCTTCCTGCTTCCCGCTTCCCGCTTCCCGTTTCCCGCTACTGGCTACCGGCTACCGGCTATTGGCTACTCCCTGCTCCCTGCTTTCGGACCCCTGTTATACTTCCTATAAAGTCGCTTCTTCTCCGCCCCACGCGGACCAAAGCGCCAGGATTCCTGACCAGCATGTCTATCCGCACCCGCCGCACCCTCTTCTCTCTCATCGTGTTCTTTGCCG